>NZ_JBAFSM010000026.1:0-65629 GCF_036688125.1 Pannus brasiliensis CCIBt3594
CGTTCAATTTAGCTATCGATCACAGTATACCTCATCTTTGTGAGAAAGGCTGTAACATTTTCCAGAAAGATTACCTTCGGTTTTTTACAAACACAAATCCTTAAAATTTGCTCGATCGCTTTTCCCCGACTATCTTGAAAACCGTTCTTTTTTCCCGCTCTCGAAAAGGGTTGGCAGGGAAACCCACCACAAAAAACATCGAAATCTGGAATCTCGCTAGGGCTTAAATCCTCGATCGAGCGAGGTGGTATATTCTCGGCAAAATTATCATTATAAGTGGTCACGCAGTCGGGGTTATTCTCATTGGTAAAAACACATTGCCAACCGATAGGCTCAAGACCGAGACGAAACCCGCCAATTCCCGCGTAAAAATCGGCAAAAGTCAAGGATTGAATTTTGGATTTTCGATCGCGATTACTTTCCAGCAATTCTTTCATAATATTCGTGTAGAGTTGTACCGTTCCTATCAGTACAATTTTACTCGATATTTCCAGAACGATCGAGTTTTAGGCAAAGCGAGCGAAGGAATTGCCGGTCGATCGAGGAATGTCGTATATTCGGAAAGGTAACGGAGCGCGCGCTGAAAACATCGAGGAGGTTCTCGTGAACGATACGGTAGATTGCGCCAGAGATTGCGTGAACGGGTGCGTTTTAGGCGATAACTGTCCCCATCGAGAGGACGCGGACCGCGCCTCCAAATTTATCGCCGAGACTTCCCTGGACAAAATGTTAGAAATCGCCGAGGCCGCGAGAATGAAAAAATTAACCGAACCGCCGAAATGGATTATTCCCGACGATTTCTAGGGTTTAACGTGGGAACGGGGGAGCGATCGAGCGGCGCGGGTGAAACTTTCCAAAGCGTCGAGATAGGTTTTTCCGCCGATCGAGATCAGGTCATTATGTCCCGCGCCCTCGATCATCAGCAGTTGTTTGGAAACGGTAGCCTTATCGTAGAGTACCTGACTCATGGTAGCGGGAACGGCCCGATCTTCCGTGCCGTGAATTAACAGTAACGGCACGCGGAGGATGCGTAACTTACTCAGGGAGTCAAAATGCTGGGTTAACAGGAGATCCGCGGGAAACAGGCGATAAACGGGCATTCGATCGACGATCGCCCGCATCGAGGTAAACGTCCCGTCGGTGATCACCCCGGCCGCCCTCGGTTGACGGACGGCGAGATCGATCGCCACCGCGCCCCCGAGGGAATGCCCGTAGAGAAAAATATTCTCCGGTTCGATCCCCCGAATTTTCACCAGATAATCCCAAACGGCTCCCGCGTCGCGATAAACCTCCGCTTCGGTGGGAAAAGCTCCCTCGCTCCGACCGTAGCCCCGATAATCGAAAACGAGCGTCGAAAAACCGAGACGGTGGAAAGCCTGCACCGGCGCGAGATTGTAACTGATATTCCCCCCGTTGCCGTGGAGGTATAGCATAACCTGTCGATCGCCCCTCGCGCCGGGTATCCACCAGCCGTGAACTCTCTCCGTTTTCCCCGTCCAAGTCCTCACCCCGATCCAAACTTCCTCGTACTCCAGCCCGATATCCGCCGGGGTTTTTTCCAACTTGGCTTCCGGCAGGAAAATCAAGCGATTCTGTCCGATCAAGATAGCCAAGCAGAGGATGAAATACGCGAGCAGACTAATTCCCAGCCCCGCTAGGAGAAGCTTGAATAACAGGTGGAGAGTCATGGCGGTATCCCGGATAATTTATTGTCTACTGTAGCGGAGGTTGACGATTATGCCAATCCGTGGCCCGCTCGTAGGCGTGGGCTACCCGAAATAGTCGATCCTCACGCAAGACATCGCCGATCAATTGCAGGCCGATCGGTAAACCTTTGCCGTCGAACCCGCAGGGAATACTCATCCCCGGTAATCCCGCCAAATTCACCGGAATCGTCATTAAATCGGAAAGATACATACTCAAGGGATCTTCCGTCTTCTCGCCCGCGGTAAAGGCCGTCGTCGGCGCGGTCGGACAAACGACCACATCCACCGACTCGAACGCTTTATCGAAATCCTGTTTGATCAGGGTGCGGACTTTTTGCGCCTTGAGATAGTACGCGTCGTAATAACCGGCCGAGAGGGTATAGGTTCCCAGCATGATCCGGCGTTTTACCTCCGCGCCGAAGCCTCTCGCGCGGGTTTTGGTGTACATCTCGATCAGGGAATCCGCGTCTTCCCGGATACCGTATTTCACCGCGTCGTAACGGGCGAGATTGGCGGAGGCTTCCGAGGGGGCGATGATATAGTACGCGGGGAGTCCGTAGCGGAAACGGGGACAGGAAATCTCGCGGATTTCCGCGCCGAGATCTTTGCATTGTTCGATCGCTTTCCGCACCGTTTCGGCCACTATCGGATCTAATCCCTCGCCGAAAGTTTCGGTGATCACGCCGATTTTCATGCCTTTTAAATCGGGTTTGAGCGCTTCGGTGTAGTCGGGAATCGGTATGTTAAGACTGGTGGAATCCTTGGGATCGTATCCGGCGATCGCCCCGAGTAAAATGGCCGTATCCTCGACGGTGCGACCGAACGGCCCGATCTGGTCGAGGGAGGAAGCGTAAGCCACCAATCCGAAGCGGGAAACTAACCCGTAGGTCGGTTTTAGCCCCACCACGCCGCAAAAACTCGCCGGTTGTCGGATCGAGCCGCCGGTATCGGAACCGAGCGAGACCACGCATTCATCCGCCGCTACCGCGGCCGCGGAACCGCCGGAAGATCCGCCGGGTACTCGCGAGAGATCCCAAGGATTCGCGGTGACTTGATAGCCGGAATTTTCCGTCGAACTCCCCATCGCGAACTCGTCGAGGTTGGTTTTGCCGACGAAAATCGCGCCCGCGTCCCGCAGTTTCGCGGTGACGGTGGATTCGTAGGGGGGGACGAAGTTTTCGAGGATTCTCGATCCGCAGGTGGTGGGAATGCCGCGGGTGCAGAGGTTATCTTTGAGCGCGATGGGGATGCCTTCGAGGGGGCCGATTTCCTCTCCCCTAGCGATTTTCGCGTCCACCGTCCGCGCCTGTTCGATCGCCAGTTCGGGCGTTACGTGTAGGAAACTTTTTACTTTCGGTTCTAGCGCGTCGATGCGTTCTAGGTATTCCGTGGCGATCTCGACGGCGGTACGTTCTTTGGCGGTTAATTCTTGATGCAGTTGGCGGATCGATGTCATGGTTCGTTACCAATGGGCGGGATCGGCGAAGATCCCCGGACGGCAAAGTCTATTTTACCCGCGAACCTATCGCGGTGGGAAATGGGAGGGACGGGTCGATCGATTTAAGCGAACTGTAGAGGCTGGCCGAAGGCGATCGGTCGCGGTAGTGGCTTACCGTCTTGTTGGTAGATTTCGATGAGGGATTCGAGAACTTCCTGTCCGTGTTGGACGGCTTCCGCGTAGGTTTCGCCGTGGGTGACGGGTTGATAGACCTCGGTAAACTCCGGTAGCAGGACGACGAAACAGCGATCGATTTCCGACCATTGAATCACGAGGCTGTAGTGATAGTTCACGATTCTAGATCCTCCAATTCCCTTAGAGCTTGTTTGACTCTTTTTTCTTGATAATCTCGTGCGTCGTCACCATCGTTACCGGATAGGGTGATAATTCCCGATAGGTGATCGTGTTGCCATACTGTATGGCTCCCTTTACCCGGCCGTCAAGTGAATCCAGCCTTGAGAAGCATTTTTTTCAATTCTCTAACTTTTTTCGGCATCGATTACCCGAAAGCTAATACATAAATTTTACCGCTAGTTCGGACAATGGTGAGCGGTCACTTCCACAAACTGATAAATTCACCTTGTTCTAATATGTCAGGAGAATCAAATTAATTGACTTCAGGAAAGTCTGGATCGGCCGTGGTGAATCGTTTGTGAAACTTGGATGGAAATTTATCTTCTCTTAAATAAAATTTGGGAAATTGATCACCTTCAATCCAAGCGTAGCCATTTAGCTTTGTTTTGAGTTGACCGTATTGGGCGGGAATCGCTAACTCTTCCATCACTCGCTTTACAATTGCCCTATATCTTCTGCCAACAAAGTATTGTTTGTATAAAACCGCAGGAATGGGTAACTTGACGGATGAATCATCACCATCAATCTTAATTCCCAAAACAGTGGTTGGTGGAGTAATTCTGATAAAGCGTTCTTCTAATCCTTTTTCCAGTAAGATATTATTTCCAACTTTTTCGATTTCTCGTTTCATTTTTGCTAAAGGCTTATAATCACCTTTTTCAATAGATTGATGTACAAAAGTTAGCATTTCTCTTAACTCAATCACGCTAGATTCATACCTCATCTGATACAATACCGACATGAAATCGTCACCACTAGAACTTTCACGAATTAAAATCGGGAGAAAGCTAGGAAGATTTATATGGCTTGCTGATTCTGTTTGACCAAGTGCATTAAGAGAATCTTGTAGCTTACCTTTAAAATTGCCTATTCCATCAGAAAAAGCACTGGCAAAATCAGATTTACTTCGATAACCTGACTGTACACGAGCCAGAAAATCATACGCAAAAAAATCTCTTAAGGGATGGGGCATATAAGAGCAGTTATGTTGAGCAGAAAAAACTTGATGCCAGATGTACTGATGACTTAACCATCCCATCACAGAAAGCATTCGTTGTACGTGTTTTGAAAGTTTTTTCCAGGGTACAACCCTTCCGTCAGTACCTATAATCTGTAATTCTGAGCCTAATGTTTGATTGGTAGGACTCGATAAAACTGCCTCGATCAATGGATTAGTCTTGTCAATACCATGCGCGCGAAAAACCAAAAAAAATTCTGAACTTGAATGTTCCCAAATAAAATTACTAAAGGCGTTTACTTGCGAAAAATATTCAGAAAACAAAGAGCGTTCAGAGCCAGCATCAAATGCTTTATTCCACATAGGCAACAAGGAAGTGCAAATTTTAGAAATTTCACTATCTTCATTTTTCGCTAGTTCTTGAAAGTGAAAGCACTCTCCACTTAGGAGTGCCTTCCTACTAGCGGTTAACTCGGATTTATAGTTGTCGGGAACAATGATACAATCACTGAGCAAGACAGCCTCACAGAATCTTGCCAAAGCAATATGCTCAATATCTAAAAGTGCGGGTTCTTTCAAAGGAGCTTTACCTAAAGCTCTTTGAACGCTAGATATAGTTGCGTTATCAATAAGAATCCTAGTCATATTCTTATAATTGCCGATAAGGATTGCCCGTACCGATTCACTACAATCTTAACACTTCTCCCATTTTTGTCTAGGTCGATCGGAACTAATAGTCGATGATGTCACCCGCCATTAACTCCCGCCATTGAAGATCTTGTTGATAGTGATCCAGCATTTCCCCGGCCTGACTTTCGAGAATGCGTCTTCGTTCGGTTAGCGGTAACTTTAAAAACGCGATACGTTCTTCTAAAGAGGGCGATCGATCTTCCTCGTTAGCAGAATCCGGAATCGCGTCTCGCATTAGAATAACGACTTCCACCGTTTGCCCGACGGGAAGATCGGGGGATTGAATCTCGATTTTATTGCCGGGTAAAACTTTCGCGGTCGCGTATAGCGTTGATTTGGTCATTCTCGTTTCCCCCTTCTATCATTTATCCCTTGTCGATCGCCCTAATACAATCCCACCACTTCCCCCGTCCCCTCGATCGCTTCCCCGATTCGATACGCTTCAATTCCGTAGGACGAGAAACGATCGATCGCCTCCCCCGCTACCTTCGCGGGAACGATCACCACGTAGCCGATGCCCATATTAAACGTATTAAACATCGCCTCGCGACTGACTTCCCCCGCGATCGCCAACCATTGAAAAATCGGCGGGATCTGCCAACTGTCGGGATCGACGCGGATCGATCGACCCCCCAGACAGCGCGGCAAATTCTCCGGGATTCCCCCCCCGGTAATGTGCGCCATCGCGTGAATTTCCAGACCCGATCGCAACACCTCCAGCACGGGTTTCACATAAAGTCTAGTCGGTGTTAACAAAGCTTCACCTAGCGTCTCTCCCTCCAGAATCGCCGGACGGTCATCCCAGCCGAACCCGTTGGCCTCGACGATCTTGCGGACGAGGCTGAAACCGTTACTATGAACTCCCGCGCTGGCGAGGGCGATCGCCACGTCCCCCACTTCCACCCGCGATCCGTCCAGTAATTGACTCTTTTCGACGATTCCCACGCAGAAACCCGCGAGATCGTACTCTCCCGCCTTGTAGAAGCCCGGCATCTCCGCCGTCTCCCCTCCCAGGAGAGTACAGCCACTCTCGCGACAGGCCGATGCGATTCCCTCGACTACCGAGGCTAACTGATAGGGTTCGAGTTTTCCCGTGGCGAGATAATCGAGGAAAAATAACGGTTCCGCGCCGGAAGTTAACACGTCATTGACGCACATGGCCACGAGATCGATCCCGACCGTATCGTGACGGTTCAGCGCGTGGGCGATTTTTAGCTTCGTTCCCACGCCGTCGGTTCCCGACACTAACACGGGTTCCCGATAGCCCGCGGGTAGCTGGAAATAGCCCCCGAATCCCCCCAATCCACCGATTACTTCCGGGCGGAAGGTACTTTCCACATTTTTACGAATTCTCTCGACGAAGGCGCGTCCGGCTTCTACATCCACGCCCGCTTCTTTGTAATCCATGCACGCTTTACCGTAGGGTCATCTAAGATTCTACCTAGATTCGATCGGGATCGATCCCCTGTTCCCACAGGAAAGTTTCTAATCGTTCCGCTCGTTGGCGTTCCGCTTCGGCTCGTTGTTGTTCCGCTTGTATCTGCTGTCGCGCCCGATCGATCGATTCCCCACCCCAGAGTAACAACTCTCCCGATTCCGTCCACCAGCGTAACCAATAACCCGATCGATTTTCCCGCGTTCCCGACCAAACGCCTAAAAATAAATCTAATCCCTCGATAAAATATCTTCCCCATTCGTCGGGCGATCGAAGCTCGTACTCTCCCGTATTATCGAGAGAATAGCACTCTAGTTCCCCTCGCTCGGGCGTGAAAATGACATAATTCGGTACTTGCAGGATTTTCTCGTAAAAGAACCATTTCCCTGGCGGATAGGTGGGTTTCCCCGAATACTCGTCCCCCTCGGTTTCGGAGAGAAATTCCATGACGATGAGGGGAATATCCCCCTGTAGTCGCGGGGTATAGCTACGGATTACCTCTTCTCTCGGGACGCTAATTCGAGGGATATACGACCAATCGGGGGCTTTCACGACGAATCGGGTGCCGATTCTGGCACAGATGCCGTAATTAGTGGTCGTGAGCGAGAATTCACCGAGTTTACCCGCGATCGCGAGGCTTTCCGTTAACGCGGCGGCTAGAGCGGGCTGATTAATATTGTCCACGGGATCGTCCGGTAGGATAAAGTCGTCGGGGAGTTTTTCCCAGAGAATTCGATCGCCGAGAGTGGTCGCGTCGGTCATAATGGGACGGGGATAGGAGGCAGGAGTCAGGAGTCAGGAGTCAGGAGGCAGGAGGCAGGAGGCAGGAGGAAATAAATTATAAAAATGGTAAATATCTATTTTTTTCTCGAATATCCCTAAAATCGTAAACTTTAACTAAAATTCGATTTTCGATTGTCACTTTTGCCGGAGGTCTCCCGTCACGATTGTAACGATTATTCGGGAGAAGGTGCGATCGATTCTCGCTCCGGTAAAAAGAGAATAAAAACGAAGAAATCGCCCGAAAAAGCGAATAGTGACCGGTAAAAGGCTCACCGATCACTATCGAGACGTGTTTTCAACGATTACAGCGCTTGTTCTACTTCGGCGATTTCGGGGATCATCTCGCGCAGACGACGTTCGATACCCATTTTCAGCGTCATGGTAGAACTCGGACAGGAACCGCAAGCGCCCTGTAGACGGAGTTTGACAATCGGGCCGTCGATCTCGACTAACTCGACGTTCCCGCCATCGGCCATCAGGTAAGGACGCATCTCGTCTAAAACGGTTTCAACGTTATCCGGTGTCAATGTTAAGGACATAATCGGCCTCTAAATTCTTCGTGCAGTGTTTGTAAGTTACCCCGATCCTAACGCTTTTCGGAGAGCGATCGACCTTAAGATTCCAGCAGTTGAAGATTGAGAAAATTAAATTCTGTCGTGGTTTTCTCCCCTCCCGCGTCGATCGCGTTGATGACCTGGCACGACGGTAGATAATAGCCGCCCACTTTCTCGTAATTCTCTTTAAAGTCCCGTTTTCCCTTTAATTCGTCGGTTTTAGGGTTGCGGAAAATGGCGTTATAGCGGATCGAGATGTATCCCTCTCCCGTATCTAGACTTTCCTCGGTATTGATGGTGAAAGCCACCGGCCCCATCACCCGACTCACCTGCGAGATTTCCCGGCCGCGCACTTTATAATTCGACCCCATCGCGTCCCCCGTGACGAGGATTTCGACCGCGCCAGTGGGATCGTCGTTTCCGAAGGTAAATTCGTTTTTGCCGTGGGCTGTCTCGAAATTTCCCCGTTTCCGGTGCGTGACGATATCGCGCATCTGATTATAGATGCTTTCTTTCACTTTCTCGTCCTCGATACCCGTCACCTCGACGCTAAAATCGGCGTTCACCCGAATCTGTCCGGTGTAGACTTCATCCCCTTGCGTCAGGATGATATCCGCAGTGTAGCCGGGGAAGTTTTCATCCCAAGTGTAACGGTTCTCGTAGGCGGTGCGGAAGAGATCGCGGGCGTTGTTGGTCGCTACAGTCATGCTCGTTTATTGGATAGAGTGATTGTTCTATTGTCTCTTATTTTTCGGGATCTTTCCCGGTATCGGCGCACCACGTCACGCTAACACATCCCGCGCCGAATTTAATTCGATCGAATCTTTAATTTTCCGAATTCGGTATGTCACGCCACGCTAACACACCCTACGGTATTTTTGGGGGCGGTAGATAGGGTTAGATTTTTAATAACTTCTGTCGCCACCGCTTCTACTACGGGAATGGCTACAGAGTTGCCGAATTGTTTATAAGCTTGCCCATCACTGACGACGATTTTAAAATCTTCGGGAAATCCCTGTAATCTCGCCCACTCTCGCGGGGTCATTCTTCGCACGAATTCTTTATTAACTTCGCCTTTAATTCGGGTGACGGGTTGAAAGTTAGTTAATCTTTTATCGATGACTAGATTTCTCTCTTTGCCCATACCACCGACGACGATCGCGTTCGAGATGCCATCATGAGGAATAATTTCATAGCCGAAACCGTTTCCCTTATCCTCGTGTCTTTGGCGATGTTTATAGAGGGTTTCTAGATAGCATTGAGATAAATAATATTTGACGCTGACTTCTTTTCGTTCAAGAATATCTTTAATCGCCACTGGTTTACGAACCGGTTTCGGGTAGGTGAAGTGAGTGATATTTAAATCTTTCCGAAAACCGACGATAAAAATTCTCGGACGATTTTGGGGAACGCCGAAATCTTTGGCGTTGAGAATCTGCGGGGTGGGAACGAAATAATGTAAGTCGTTTTCGAGAATATCTAAAATTACTTTTAAGGTTCTGCCCTTGTTATGGTGAACCAACCCTTGCACGTTTTCCAGGATAAAGGCTTTCGGTTTTTTATGGTTGAGAATTCGGGCGATTTCAAAAAATAAAGTTCCCCGCGCTTCCTCGAAACCTCGCTTTCTCCCGGCGATGCTAAATGCCTGACAGGGAAAGCCACCACAGAGAATATCGTGATCGGGAACGTCTCTCTCGTCTAACTGGCAGATATCCTCGTTTTCGGGTAAATGTCCGTGATTAGCGGCGTATACTTTGCGCGAGTGAGGATCGATTTCCGAGGAGAATACACAGGTACAGCCTAGATTTTCTAGGGCGATTCTAAAGCCTCCAATTCCCGCGAATAGATCGATAAAGGTAGTCATTGCTAGATCACTGACGCGACATTCTCTAATTCTAGCAGAAATTTCATGTTTCTGATTCCGAGGTAGTTTTCATCACCGGAATATCGGTGAGGGGAACGGTAAATGTCACCGTCGAACCCAGTCCCTCGCCCATACTATAAAATTGTACCTGTCCGCCCATCGCCTCGATTAATTTTTGCGAGATAGCCAATCCTAAGCCGGTTCCCCCGTAGGCTTTAGTACGCGAACCGTCGATCTGTACGAATTTTTCAAATAGTTTCGATTGTTGTTCTAAGGAAACACCGATTCCCGTATCGGCCACGCTAATTTTTACTATCGCCGGGAATTCTCTATCTTGAAAGAATACTTTTTTCTTAACGATCTCGGCACTTAAAACGATGCCCCCCTCGTGGGTAAATTTAATCGCGTTGCCGACGAGATTTAACATGACCTGTAATAAGCGTTGATAGTTGCCGTGGAGAACGATCGGCGTGTGGGTTGGCGGGAGTTTCAGTTTAAAATTAAGGCTTTTTCTCGTAGCTTGGGGACGGGCGAAATTATCGACGGCGGTAAACAGTTCCTCCAGGAGAACGGGACTGAATTCTAAATCGAGTTTTCCCGCCTCGATCTTGGCGATATCGAGAATATCGTTAATTAAATTGAGGAGATGGAGGGCGGATTTATAGGATTCTTCTAAAAATTCCCGCTGTTCTTCCGGGTCGTCGGCCATGCCGTCGAGAATTAATTTTAAAAAGCCGATAATCCCGTTTAACGGGGTGCGGAGTTCGTGGGTGGTACTGGCGAGAAATTCACTTTTGAGACGGGAGGCATCTTCGGCCGCGCGCCGGGCCTGTTCGAGTTCTTGGTAGAGGGTGGCGTGAGCGATCGCCGTCCCCACCTGATCGGCCACTTCCTGCACTAATTCTATCTCTCCAGCGCGCCAGTAGCGCCGTCGATCGCACTGTTGCAGACAGATCAACCCGTTACGTCGATCCTGATAGAAAGTAGACACCACGAGGATCGATCGGGTTTGGAACTCGTCCGGTTCCGGCAGTTCCACGATAACCGGTTCGCGGCCCGATAGCGCCCTCTGCCAGTAATCCAGCGACCAATCCACGCGACCGACGAGTAACGAGGGATATCCCGCCTCGCGGTATTCGGCTTTTAATTCCAGATTATCGCCGTCGCGGGCGACGATCAGACAGCGACTCACCTCTAGCGCCGTCCCCAGACTCTCGACCGTCTGTTGCCAGATGGTTTCTAGATTGAGGGTACGGCGGATTTTTCGGGCGATGCGGGTTAATAATTTCTGGTAGGGACCCGGCGCGGGGGGAAAGGGGGAGGAGTGAACGAGAGGACTTTCGGCGACGCTTAACCGGTGTCCCATCACCAACACGCTAGTGACCGCGCCCCGTTCGGGAAGAACCGGACTGATGATTAACTCGAAAGGAAACTCCCGGCCGCGGTACTCGAACAGACAGTAACACTGTTCCGGTATTCTGCGATCGATCACCCGATCGATGCGTTCGTAATAAGTTTCCAGCGCCACCGGCCGGAAACTCCTCTCCGGGAAACTGCCGACAATCTCCCGCGGGTCGATACCGTATTCCCGCGCTGACGGCCATTGAAAATCGAGATACTGTCCCGTGTTCGCCTGAAGATACGCGAACTCCGCGGGAATCTCGATCGAGATGCCAGTCACCTGACTCTCTTGTTTTTCCACGATTTTCGGCGAATCCTCGTGATTTACGCCCTCGAACTGCATAATCTCTCCGCGGGGAACGCGGGTTATTCCCTTCCCTTCCATTATCCCCTCACCGAGCCGTGACGAACCGAACCGAAACAAAAAAATAGACGAAAGTTTTCCATCTCTCGTCTCGCTCGCGGGGCGCGTTCGTTTCGCCCTCTTTTAATCGTTCCATTCCCCTTTCGGCGGTAGGGGGGGATTGCGTCTCAGGGTACGGGTGAGATCGTCATCGGGTTGCCGTTCACCTCTCAGCCATTGTTTGATAGCCGTTTCGATAACCCGACTCGGATCGTTGGTTAAATGTTTGATCTGTTCCAAAATTTCCGAGTCTAAATGGATGGAAATCTCTACTTTGTCAGCCGCGCGCTGAGTCGGGACAGCGTTCTCGTTCATAAGCCTTCGGTATGGTTCCTCTCCGGGTAAAATGCTAACCGTCTCTATGGTGTTCGGAATCGGCACTTCTTTTATCATAATCCGATCCGGGGAAATAATCTCGATCGCTCCCCCCGCGAACCCGACACGGAGAATGCCTTTTGAGGCGGTCGCCGAGCCAAGGATAGACATTCCCCTTACAATAGATCCAGCGATCGAAATTTTTACAAACCTTTACCTCTCTCGCGCGCCGAAAAACACGATGACTGACGTTCCCGTTTCTCGAATCCGTAACTTTTCCATCATCGCCCACATCGATCATGGTAAATCGACCCTCGCCGATCGACTGCTCCAGATCACGGGAACTGTCGCCCAGCGGGAGATGAAAGAGCAATTTCTCGACAGCATGGATCTCGAACGCGAACGCGGCATCACCATCAAACTCCAGGCCGCTCGCATGGATTACACGGCGAAGGACGGTCAGCAATACGTCCTCAACCTGATCGACACCCCCGGCCACGTCGATTTCTCCTACGAGGTGTCTCGATCGCTGGCCGCGTGCGAGGGCGCGTTACTGGTCGTGGACGCGTCCCAGGGCGTGGAAGCGCAAACTCTAGCGAATGTTTACCTCGCACTCGAAAATAACCTAGAAATCATCCCGGTATTGAATAAAATCGACCTTCCTAGTGCCGAACCCGATCGGGTGGCCGGGGAGATCGAGGAAATCGTCGGTCTCGACTGTAGTAACGCGATCCGCGCCTCGGCCAAAGCCGGGATCGGTATCGATGATATTCTAGAATCGATCGTCCAACAGGTTCCCCCGCCGCGGGACACGATCGATCACCCCTTCCGCGCCCTGATTTTCGATAGTTATTACGATGCCTATCGCGGCGTGATCGTCTATTTCCGCGTCATGGACGGCCGGGTGAAAAAAGGCGACAAAATCCGTTTCATGGCCTCCGGCAAAGAATTTCAAATCGACGAATTAGGCGTACTTTCCCCGCAACAGATCCAGGTAGACGAACTCCACGCCGGGGAAGTTGGCTATCTCGCGGCCGCGATTAAAGCCGTATCCGACGCGCGCGTGGGCGACACCATCACCCTCGCTACCAAACCCGCGAAAGAACCGTTACCGGGCTACACGGAAGCGAAACCGATGGTTTTCTGCGGCCTATTCCCCATCGACGCGGATCAGTACGCCGATTTAAAAGACGCGCTGGAAAAATTGAAACTGAACGACGCGGCGCTGTCCTACGAACCGGAAACCTCTAGCGCGATGGGATTCGGTTTCCGTTGCGGTTTCTTGGGACTCCTACACATGGAAATCGTGCAGGAACGTTTAGAACGCGAGTATAATCTCGATCTGATCACCACCGCGCCCTCGGTAGTCTATCGCGTCACCACCATCGACGGGCAAGTGGTAGAGGTGGATAACCCCAGTCTCCTCCCCTCGCCGCAAAAACGGGAAAAGATCGAGGAACCCTATATTCAGGTGGAGATGATCACCCCGGAAACTTATGTCGGCGCGTTGATGGAATTGTGTCAGAGTCGCCGCGGGGTTTTTAAGGATATGCGGTATTTCACGCGGACGCGGACGGCGCTGATTTACGAACTACCTCTCGCGGAAGTGGTGACGGACTTTTTCGATCAGTTAAAGTCTCGATCGCGCGGTTACGCGAGTATGGAATACCAGTTAATCGGCTACCGGGAAAACGAGTTAGTCAAGCTGGATATTATGGTGAACGGCGATCCCGTGGACGCGTTGGCGATGATCGTCCACCGCGATAAGGCTTACAACGTGGGACGCGCGCTGACGGAGAAGTTAAAAGAGTTAATTCCCCGTCACCAGTTTAAGGTTCCCATTCAAGCGGCGATCGGCGCGAAAATTATCGCCAGCGAACATATTCCCGCGTTACGCAAGGATGTGTTAGCGAAGTGTTACGGGGGCGATATCAGCCGGAAGAAAAAGCTGTTAGATAAACAGGCTAAAGGGAAAAAACGCATGAAGGCGATCGGTACGGTAGATGTCCCGCAAGAGGCATTCATGGCCGTCCTCAAACTCGATCCGCAGTAGAATATTAGGGTGGGCGATCGCTCACCCTCGTTACCGTTTTTTTTCTCGGCGAGGGATCTATAGAATTCATCTACGCTAGTTAAAAACAGAATGGACAAGAATAGTAAACAGATTTATAACTACACGATTCTTCTGGAAAAGGAAGCCGATGGCGGTTATCACGCTTTTTGTCCCGTTCTCAAAGGTTGTCACTCTCAAGGCGATTCTTTTGAAGAGGCGATCGAGAATATTACGGAAGCGATCGAATTATATCTGGAAAGTTTACGGGCGGATAATCAAGAAATTCCTAGAGACAATTTAATTGTCAAGCCAGTAAGTATTTTAGCATGAGTAATTTTCCTAGCGTTACCGCGAGAGATTTTATAAAAGTTATCGAAAAATTAGGATTTTATGTCGATCGTCAAAAGGGAAGCCACGCTATTTATAAAAATAGGGATGGGCAAAGAGTTATTGTTCCGATTCACTCGGGAAAAGACCTTAAACAGGGAACCCTTATGGGAATGATTCAGGATATCGGTATTGATAAGGAAACATTTTTCGAGCTACTGAGAGAATAAAATTAATTCACCCTGATTTCAAGGGAATAAAATGAAGGTAATATCGCTCCCGATCGCTCTCCCGCCACGTATTCTTATACTCTAATTCTATTTCTAACATTCTACCCGTACACATCGAGCTCGTGTCGTCCCGTTACCGAAGTTGACCAGTTTCTATCAACTCACGGGATCAGAATTTAACCAGCCTCTACAAATGTCGTCAGATCGATCGATCCCCCCCGTCCCCATCCATGCGAAAAACGCGTCGGGAGAATGACGAAACACGATTTCGACGGGCTTTCTGTTACCGAAAATACAAAATCGACCGGGTTAAACCGGATTTAATGGGGTGTCGAAGCGCGATAAATCAACAGATCTTGACCCGATAACAGAAGTTTATTGAAAAATATCGATTCTACCTATTGATTTTCCCATAGCGAAACCTTTACAGAGCCATCGATCGAACCCGAACCCTAGCAGGAGGCATTTCCGTGGTACAAGCACCGCAACGAGACGAGACTAGCGTAAATAAATTCGAGAAATTTAAAGCCGAGAAAGACGGACTCGCCATCAAAGACGAACTCGAACACTTCGCGCGCATCGGTTGGGAAGCGATGGACAAAACCGACCTAGAACATCGCCTAAAATGGGTCGGGGTTTTTTACCGTCCCGTCACCCCCGGTAAATTCATGATGCGTTTGCGGGTTCCGAACGGGATTCTTACCGGCGAACAGATGCGGGTATTAGCGGAAGTCGTGCAACGTTACGGGGAGGACGGCAACGCGGACATCACCACCCGACAGAACCTGCAACTACGCGGCATCCGTTTAGAAGATATTCCCGAAATCTTCCGTCGTCTCCACGCGGTAGACATGACCTCGGTACAATCGGGGATGGACAACGTGCGGAACATTACCGGTTCCCCGATGGCCGGACTGGACGCGGACGAGTTAATCGACACCCGCGAGTTAGTGCGGAAAGTTCAGGATATGATCACGAACTACGGTTCGGGCAATCCCGAATTTACCAATCTCCCCAGGAAATTTAATATCGCGATCGAGGGAGGCCGCGATAACTCGGTTCACGCGGAAATTAACGATATCGCCTTCGTTCCCGCCTATAAAGAGGGAGAACTAGGCTTTAACGTGGTCGTCGGCGGCTTTTTCTCCGCGAAACGGTGCGAGGCGGCCATCCCGATGGACGTGTGGGTGAGACCGAACGAGGAAGTGGTCGAGTTATGTCGATCGATCCTCGAAGTGTACCGCGATAACGGACCGCGATCGAACCGTCAGAAAGCTAGATTGATGTGGCTGATCGACGAGTGGGGGATCGAGAAATTGCGATCGACCGTCGAGAGACAACTCGGCCGTCCCCTCGCTACCGCCGCCGAAAAAGACGCGATTGACTGGGAAAAACGAGACCATATCGGAATCTACCCGCAAAAACAAGAAGGATTAAACTATGTCGGTCTCTCTATCCCCGTGGGACGTTTATTCGCCCCCGATATGTTCGACCTAGCCCGGATCGCCGAGGTCTACGGTAGCGGCGAACTCCGGCTCACCGTCGAACAGAATATCATCATTCCCAACGTCGCCAACGAGAATCTTGAAGTCCTTCTCACCGAACCTTTATTACAGAAATTCTCGCCGAACCCCAACCTTCTCGAAAGAACCCTCGTTTCCTGTACCGGCGCGCAATTCTGCAACTTCGCCCTAATTGAAACCAAAAATCGCGCGGTGGAACTGATTCACGAGTTAGAAGCCGAATTACATATCCCGCGCGGGGTGCGAATTCACTGGACGGGTTGCCCCAACTCCTGCGGACAACCGCAAGTCGCGGACATCGGGTTAATGGGTACGAAAACGCGTAAAGATGGCAAAACTGTCGAGGGGGTTGACCTCTACATGGGGGGAAAAGTCGGCAAGGACGCGCACCTGGGAACCTGCGTCCGTAAAGGTATCCCCTGCGAGGATTTGAAATCGGTGTTAACTACCATTCTCGTCGAACAGTTCGGCGCGACACCCAAAGCTTGATCTACAGATTTCTCGATACGCTAAACGGGGGGCGATGCCCCTCTTTTTTTGAAAACTTTTATCATGATAAACTTCGATTTTTGAGGGCGGTATCACCGAAAAAACGGTTAAATTGTCCCTCAAATAAAGATTGTCGAAATCAATGAAGAGAAAATAAATTGCTTACAAAAACGCATTTGTATTGTTATTTGATCCATCAACAAAAAACCAAAAATGAAATATTTAAAAATTATTCAGGCTTTTTTAAATCTGCAATCTATCTTTTGTTCACGCTAGTTTAACCCTTGCTATCTATCCTTAAATATCCTGTTTCGCGGCACTAGAACAAATCACGGGAGTGAATTTCTTAAATTTTTAGAAAATTTTCGGGGGAGCGATCGCTTTCACCGCATAGTAGTGATTACAGAATTTTCCCGATCGCTCCACGTACCGATATGAACTATAGGAGATAACCATGTTCCAAAAACTAGAAAAAACTACCCTCTCGATCGCCGCGCTCCTGGTCACGATCCCCGGCGCGCTCGTGTTCCCCGCGGTCGCCCAAACGCCCGCCCCCAGCCTCGCCGATGGGATCATGTGCGCGGCCCGGGGCAAAACGGCCGACGGGGCGAGAATCTACGCCTATACTTCCGTGATCGATGGCGCTTCCCTGAAGAAAAAACCGGTTTCCGTGACGCTCGTTTCTCCCGTTAGCGATGTGGTGGACGGACAGGTACTCGTGATCGATAAAAAACGTCAGACGATTATCATCGATGATTTCGAGGCCGCTACCTCCCCCGAAATGCAACCCGTGGGGAGAGCGATGACAGTATATCAAGGAAAAAATACCTTCAGTGGCAAAACGCAAGCGGGAACCCCGGTCAGTTTTACCCTAGACAACAATCTCCGTACTTTTAAACTCACACACGGGAACGAAAGCTATACAGGGGTTTGTCATTAATCCCGATCGAATTTTCCCGCGCGTCGCGCTCTCCATCCCCCGGAATTCCGCTATTCATCCGGCGGGAAATTCCCACAAAAACTAACGATAAGGGTAAGGAAACGACGATCGATCCCGTTTTCCTTACCCTTCTGACTACAATTAGCCTAACTCCCGCGCGTCGGTTACTTCCCCTTTAATCGCGGCGGCCACGACCATCGCGGGACTCATTAATAACGTGCGTCCCGACGCGGAACCCTGACGGCCTTTAAAGTTGCGATTCGAGGAAGAGGCGCTGATCTGATCGCCGGATAACTTATCCGGGTTCATGGCCAGACACATGGAACAGCCCGCCTCGCGCCACTCGAAACCGGATTCCACGAAAATTCGATCGAGTCCTTCCGCTTCCGCTTGCTTTTTAACGCGTTCCGAACCGGGGACGATAAAGGCTTTCACGTTGGGCGCGACTTTATGCCCTTTCGCCACGCGCGCGGCGATACGGAGATCGTCGATCCGTCCGTTGGTACAACTGCCCACGAAACAGACATCGACTTTGGTTCCCTTGATGGGACTGCCGGGGGTTAGTTTCATGTACTGGTAGGCTTCTTTCGCGATCGCCCGTTCCGATTCCGGTAAACTCTCCAGCGTGGGGATCGGTTCGTTGATGCCGATGCCCTGTCCGGGGGTGATGCCCCAGGTGACGGTGGGTTCGATATCCGCCGCGTCGAATACTACCACGTCATCGTATACCGCGTCGGGGTCACTTTTAATGCTTTCCCACCACTTAACGGCGTTTTCGTGATCTTTCGGCGCGAAATCCCGACCTTTTAGATAATCGTAGGTGATCCGATCGGGGTTAATATACCCACAACGCGCCCCACCCTCGATCGACATATTACAGATCGTCATGCGCTCTTCCATCGACATCCGCTCGATCGTCGTTCCCGCGTACTCGTAAGCGTATCCCACGCCGCCTTTCACGCCCAATTTCCGGATAATATGGAGAATTACGTCTTTGGCGTAAACACCGGGTTTTAAATCGCCGTTTACCTCGATCCGACGCACTTTTAATTTAGAAAGGGCGAGGGTTTGACTGGCGAGAACGTCGCGAACCTGGGAGGTACCGATCCCGAAAGCGATCGCCCCGAAAGCTCCGTGAGTGGAGGTGTGGGAGTCCCCGCAGGCGATCGTCATGCCGGGTTGGGTTAATCCCTGTTCCGGCGCGATAACGTGAACGATGCCCTGATCGCCGGAACCGATGCCGTAGAAGCGGATATCGTTGGATTCGGCGTTATTCTCGATCGCCCGCATCATCTCTTCGGCGAGGTCGTCGGCGAAAGGACGCGCTTGGTTTTCCGTGGGGACGATGTGATCGACGGTGGCGACGGTGCGATCGGGGAATAATACTTTCAGCCCTCTCTCTCTCAGCATCGAAAACGCTTGCGGGCTGGTCACTTCATGTACGAGATGGAGTCCGATAAATAACTGTGTCTGTCCGGAGGGGAGAATTTTAACCGTGTGCGCGTCCCACACTTTATCGAAAAGGGTTCTTTCGCTCATTGACCTGTCGGGAAGAATGTAGCCATAATTTCCCATCTTAACAGGGAATCGAGGGGGGAGAACGTCGATCGATCTCCCCGTCCGTCCCTTCAGTCGTCGATTTCCTCGAAGACGACGATCGAAAAACCGTTCACCTCGTATTCCCCGGACAGTCGGGCCGCGGTTTCGATCGACCAACAATTATACTCGGGTTCAGCCCAACCGGCGGTATCGATAATTCGCGCCCATTTGCCCTCGATCGGGAGGGAGAATTTCACGGGTAGATGATACATATTGATCAGTAACAGAAAATCCCGATCGCCCACCGCGCTACCGTCGATCAGTAACCGGATACAGCGATCGCCCCGAACTAAATTTCCCTTTCCGTCCGTTTTTTTAAATAAATAGGTGACATTATTCGGCGATTCGAGAGTCGTATCCCCGTACACGCGCTGTTTTAACGCTTGACTACCGCGACGGAGACGGGCTAAATAAGCGGCGAAAATGAAGAGGGGATTTCGATCGTCGAAATTGGTCGCGGTTCCGAAATTATCGTGATAGGCGATCGGGTAGCCGGTATCGACCTGATGCGGGGAACGGGTGGCGATCGAATCGTAATGATTCCAGGTCGCGACGCTATCGATATTGTAGGGATTATTATTGCCGTTCTGGGTGCGTCCGAACTCGTCCCCCCACACCGTCATGGGAATGCCGCGGGAAAAGAATTGAACCGTCCAGAAATTCCGTAATCTCTGCCGTCGTAACCCGTGATTTCCCCCGGAATCCCAGGAATCGTTACTATCGTTTCCCCCGTCCGAGGGGCCGAACGGCCACGGGTTCAGGTTATTTTTGGTGTTGTAACTAACGAGATCCATCAGGGTAAAACCATCGTGGGCGACGATGAAATTAATCGATCGGGCCGGCCCTCCCTGATCGTTAAAATCGCGATAATCGCCGTTAACTCGATCGATAAAGTCGAACGTATTCCCGTCCCCCTTCAAAAAGCGACGGATCGCGTCCCGATAACGTCCGTTCCACTCTCCCCATCCGTCGGGAAAATTCCCCACCTCGTAGCCCCAGATATCCCACGCTTCGGCGATCATTTCCGCTTTATAGGAGCGTCCTAACCCTTCGATTTCCACCAAGAGCGGATGTTTTTTAAAAAACTTTTTCTGATCGGCCCAATCCTCTCGATCGGAGCCATCGGGATCTCTCCCCAAAACGGGCGCGAGGTCGAAACGGAAACCATCGACCCCCATTTCTTCTAACCAGTAGGTGAGGGAATCGAGAACTAGATTTCGGGTTACTTGTTTAGAGAAATTGAGTTGATTGCCGCAACCGGTCGCCCCGTCTACTAGATATCCCTCGTCGTTTAACTGATAGTATTCGGTCACGTCGAAACCGCCGAAACTAACGAATTCGGTGACATCGTTATTCCCACAACAGCCCCCTTCGCCGGTGTGGTTGTACACCACGTCGAGATACACTTCCAATCCCTCGTCGTGGAAGGCTTTGACCATCCGTTTAAATTCGCGGGTCGGGCCGCCGGGGGATTTATCATAAGCGTAACGGCGATCGGGCGCGAAATAGCCGAAGGTCATGTATCCCCAATAATTTCCGCCGGGTTTATCGTCGGGGTTGTTATCGTTGCCGGTCTCGTGGACGGGGAGGAGTTCGATCGTGGTGAATCCCAGCGCTTTGAGATATTTCGCCATATAGGCCGCCCCGGCGTAGGTTCCCCGGTATTCTTCGGGAACGTTCACTACCGCCTCGAAACCGTCGATTCCTCGCAAAATGGTCTGTAAACGACCCGCGGAAGGATGGCGCGTCAGTCCGCGAACGTGGGCCTCGTAGATAATCGAGGTTTCCGGGGGAAGGTGGGGGCGATCGCCCGTCGGGGTCGTATCGGGGGCGAGAACGATGCCTTTCGGCGACCATTTGCCGGTATCGTACTCGCGACAGATGACACCTTTATACTCGCCTCCCCCGGTCGCGTACATCCCCCCGTCTTCCCCGGCCGCGTACATCGCGAGGGTTTCTTTATCGTGGGAGATCTCGCGCGCGTAGGGATCGAAAAGGACTTTATTGGGGTTGAAGCGATTCCCGAAAGTATCCACGTCCGCGAGGAAACCAGCGTTACTGTTGCCCCTCTGCCACTCCCCGTCATATTCCCAGTTGGAACCCCAACAGCGGAACGCGTAATAGGTTCCGGGTTTGACCCCGGCGATCGTGGCGCGCCAGATGTGATCTTCGGGGTTTTTCGCCATCCAGTAGTCATATTTGGCGATTTCCCCGGTGGGTCGATCGTATATCTCCAGGAGGATACGGGTGGCGTTTTTAGAGTAGACCGCGAAGGTGGTTCGATCGCTCTCGTACCGCGCGCCTAACGGGTATTTCGCGCTAGACCAGGTTTCAAGCTGTAGGGGACTATAATCACCGGATTCCGGGTAATTGTAACCGGTTTGATAGTATTTCATGTCGGTTTCTGGCAATGGGGTTCCGGCGATCGGTCGGTAGCCATTTACCGCGTCGATCGCTTTCCCACCGCTCGCGACCTGTCGCCTCTATCGTTACGGTAATCGATCTCGTCTCTCCCGAGGCCGATCGTTAACGGAATGTATCGATCGGGGGATGCGGAAGGCGGGAGGCGGGAGGCGGGAGCGGGAATTCAAGAATAATCCGCCTAAAAAAACTGAAGTTATACAAGATAAATAAATGTTTTTTGAAATTTTTAGCTATAATATTTTTATTCTTTCTCCTGAGTTCTGATTCCTGACTCCTGACTCCCTAAGTACACGACAATTTTTGAATTCCGCGAGAGGTCTTAATTATGACGGCGCAAACATCCCTATCGATGGGGACTCTCTACGATCGAGATTACGTTCTCTGGACGGAAAAAACGGCGGAACAGTTGAGACAAAAAAATTTTGCCGAGGTGGACTGGGAGAATCTAATCGAGGAAATCGAAAGTATGGGGAGAAGTGAGAGACAGGCGGTAGTCAGTTTGTTAACCGTTTTGATCGAACACTTACTCAAGTTAGCCTACTGGGAATCGGAACGGGAACGGAACGCCCGTCATTGGATAGTCGAAATCGCTACTTTCCGCTCGCGATTAGACCAAAAGATAGAAACCACGACTCTCGCGAACCACGCGCGGGATTCTTTCGAGAAAGCTTATTTAGTCGCTCGAAAAACGATGATCGACGCGAGAATTGTCGCTAAAGATTCGATTCCCGTAGAGCCTTTTTTCTCGGTCGCCGGAGGCGCGCCCTTGGCGAGCGAACAGGCCCTCGACGCGGACTGGTTCCCGATCGAGATCGATCGGTTCCTCGAAAATCGGTGAGCGATCGGGATTCGAGAACGGTGGAGACGGCTAGAGTCGGTCTATTCGATCGACCCCATAATAAAGGTAGTCCCCTATCCGACGGGTATCGGTGGGGGAAAGAAAATCAAACCTATATCGGAGTCTAGCCAATGACCCCCGTTACCGAAACCGCTCTGAAACGATTAGAAGAACTCATCATTAACGGACAGAAAGCGATCGAGGCGCGATTAACGGCACTCGAAAACGGACAGGGAGAAATAAAGGCGGATCTCAAAACCCTGAACGGGAAAGTGGAAAACATCGATAAACGTCTGACAGCGATCGAAACCCGTCTAGAAGACTGGAAACCGTCAATGGATAAAACCGCCGATCTCGCGGAGAAAGTCGGGGAATTGAAAAACTGGCGCTCGATAGCGTTTCTGATACTGGGAGCGATTGCCGGATGGATCGCTCGGAATTCGATGGGAAACAATCCCTAGTCTTTATCCGCTACAAAAACGATGATCGGGCTAGGATTGCCGATAAAAACTCGATGCTAGTAGAGCCGCTCGATCGCCCCGTCCGTCTCTCGATCGACCTCCCACCGACAAACCTCGATCGATCCCTCCCGACGAGAAAATCGGGTATTTATCCCGAAAGTTACTGTAAATCGCACTCCATCAGGCGGGTGAAACAGAAAGTCGCCATTTTCAAGCCGTAGGGAGATTTCCACCAGTTGGCGGGAAAGGAACCCTCCGGCGCGGAGAGGCTGAAATCCCAACTCTCGTAATCATCCATCCGCCATTTATCATCGGCGCGCCATCCTACCGCGTCACCGAATTTGCGGATCGTTTCCGCGTCCTGACTTCTCAGGGTATTGATATTCCCGCCTACCGAGCCATAGATCTGTACCTGGACGCTAAAGCCGAAACGTCCGTCACTGTAGCGTGTCCAGAGTCGATCGATCACCCGCAGAACATTACAGGGAAACTGTCGGAAATCCTCCGGTGTCATTGTATCGCGGAGTCTGGAGGCGGTTTCCAGGATAACGCGCGTGGTTTCCTCGTCCGCTCCCCTAATATCGCCCTTTTCTAGCAATTGCTGTAAGGTTCCATAGCGCTCGATGTCGGGGACTAACATCTGTCGGGCTTCCAATCTCTCGACGCGCTCGGTGAGGGACTGTAATCGATCGAGAATTTCCGCGAGTTGGGCGTTAACGTCTGACATAAAGGTGAAAAAAGCACGTAAGAGCGATACCGAAACAATTTTATCCGAGAAACTATCACCTCTCGATTCTTTATCACTATACTGTAAAAATGTCTCGAATCCCGATCGCCAACGGGGACACCCCGATCGCCCCGATCGACCCCGACGATTAATTATAGCCATCGTTCATGAATATCACCCCTTTTTCCGTCAAACTACAAACGCCCCTAACCAAGCGAAAAATCACCGTTCTACAAATCAATCTAGGGCGAAAATGTAATCTCGCTTGCGGTCATTGTCACGTCGAGGCGAGTCCCCACCGTACCGAGGAACTATCCCCCGAGATCTGTCAACAGATTATCGAGTTAATCGAGCGTTTCCCGGAAATCGAAACCGTCGATCTCACCGGGGGCGCGCCCGAGATGAATTCCGGTTTCCGATCGATCGTCGAAGCCTCCAGAAGAGCGGGAAAAGAAATAATCGTCCGATCGAACCTGACGATCTTTTTTCACGCGGGATACGAGGATCTACCCGAATACTTCGCGAACCATCAATTACGGGTGGTCGCGTCCCTGCCCTGTTACCTAGAGGATAATGTCGATAAACAACGGGGAAAAGGAGTGTATAAAGATTCGATCGAAGCGATCCGAAAACTCAATCAACTCGGCTACGGCAACGACCCGAATTTAATTCTCGATCTGGTTTTCAATCCCCAGATCCCCAAGAGCGATCGCTTTAGTTTAACGCCCGATCAGGCGAAACTGGAACGGGATTACAAGGAGTATTTGCAGGAACATTTCGGAATTACATTCAATCATTTATACACGATTACCAATTTACCGATCGGCAGAACGAAACACCATTTAAAACATCAAAATCTCTATTTTTCCTACCTGCAATTTTTAGAAAGTAACTATAATCCCGGTACGATCGAGCGTTTAATGTGTCGGAACGAACTCTCGATAGACTATCTCGGCAATGTCTACGATTGCGACTTCAACCAGATGGAAAATCTGCCCGCGATAACCGCCGATGGAGAAGCGTTAACCGTCGCCAAACTGTTAGAAGCCGGTAGTTTAGATCTCGTCTCCGAAGTACAGACCGCTCCCTATTGTTACGGATGCACCGCGGGCAGTGGTTCGAGTTGCGGCGGATCTTTAGTATAAACAAGGCGGCCTCCCGGTTTCTGCCTCCTCCCGTATTGCCGGGAAACATCGGATCGATCGATACCGTCAATACCCCCGACGCTAGAATAATCGAGCTTCGCGATAGAATAGGTTGAACCAAACCGTAGAGGGGACAGGGAAGGGATGTGTGGAATCGTAGGTTATATCGGCACGCAGACGGCGATCGAAATTCTAGTCGCCGGTTTAGAACGTCTGGAATATCGCGGCTATGACTCGGCCGGGGTCGCCACGATCTCGGAAGGCGAATTACACCGGATTCGCGCTAAGGGAAAACTCTACAATCTCCGCGAGAAACTGGAACACGAGATCGATCACGCCCGCGTCGGTATCGGTCACACCCGCTGGGCCACCCACGGTAAACCGGAAGAACACAACGCCCACCCGCACACGGATAATACCAGTCGCGTCGCGGTCGTCCAGAACGGTATTATCGAGAATTTTCAATCGTTACGGGAAGAGTTAAAAGAAAAAGGTTGTAATTTTCTCTCCGAAACCGATACGGAGGTGATCCCCCATTTAATCGCCCAATACCTTCCCGAATCGCCCGAAGAAGAATCCCTCGGCGCGAGTCCTTTCCTGAAAGCGGTGTTAGAGGCGATCGAACATTTAGAGGGCGCGTTCGCGTTAGCCGTGATTAGCGCCGATTATCCCGATGAATTAATCGTAGTCCGCCAGAACGCGCCGTTAATTATCGGTTTCGGTCAGGGAGAGTTTTTCTGTGCCTCGGACGTGAGCGCGCTCGTTCCCCATACCCGCGCCGTCCTCTCCCTCGATAACGGCGAGGTCGCCCGTTTAACCCCCCTCGGCGTGGAAATCTATACCTTCGAGGGCAAACGGGTTCGCAAATCCCCCCGCGTCCTCGATTGGAGTTCGACAACGGTAGAGAAACACGGCTACCGTCACTTTATGCTCAAGGAAATCCACGAGCAACCCGGAGTGGTAAGCTCCTGTCTGGAATCCTACCTCGATCTCGATTGGACAGCACAACACGGCGAAAATGTCAACCCCGTCCGACTGAATTTACCCGAATCGATTTACGAGGATCTGGAGAAAGTGCAGATTCTCGCCTGTGGAACCAGTTGGCACGCGAGTCTGATCGGTAAGTACCTGATCGAACAGTTGGCCGGTATCCCGACGATGGTACAGTACGCTTCCGAGTTCCGCTACGCGCCAGCCCCGATTCAGGCGAATACCCTGACGATCGGGGTCACGCAATCGGGAGAGACCGCGGACACCCTCGCCGCGCTGGAGACGGAAAAACACCGTCGCGCCGGTCTGGACGCGAAATATCGCGCGCGGATTATCGGCATTACCAACCGCCCGGAAAGCACCCTCGCCCAAATGGTCGATCAGATTATTAACACCCAGGCGGGCATCGAGATCGGGGTGGCGGCGACGAAGAGTTTTACCGCGCAGTTACTCGGTTTTTATTTGTTGGCGCTGGATCTGTCTTTCCGCCGTCGGACGCTATCGTTAGAGCGGATCGAGACGATTATCGATACGCTTCGATCGATCCCCCGACTGATCGAGGTGATCTTGGAAAAACAGGAGAAATCGATCGAGGAGTTAGCCCACGAGTTTAACGATACTCAAGATTTTATTTTCCTCGGCCGGGGGATTAATTTCCCGATCGCCCTGGAAGGCGCGCTGAAACTCAAGGAGATCAGCTACATTCACGCGGAGGGCTATCCCGCGGGCGAGATGAAACACGGGCCGATCGCCCTGTTAGATGAGAAGGTGCCGGTAGTGGCGATCGCCATGCCCGGATCGGTATACGATAAAGTTCTCTCCAACGCCCAGGAAGCCAAGGCGCGTGATGCGAGATTACTGGGAGTGATCGCGATGAACGATACGGAAGCGCCGAAAGTGTTCGACGATCTCTTATGTGTTCCGGCGATCGATGAACTGCTCTCGCCGATCCTCGCGGTAATTCCCCTCCAGTTACTCGCCTACTACATCGCCGCCCGTCGCGGTCTGGACGTGGATCAACCCCGAAACCTCGCGAAAAGCGTCACGGTTGAATAAATTCGGCGATATTTCAACGCTTTTCGGTTATGCCAGTCGTGAGCGATCGGCCGAAATTGCGGTGACAGCTAAGGGGTCGGATGTAGAAGATCATCCAGTGATAGGTTCTCTGACGATGGCGGAATTGAAAGCGATCGTCACGAGAACCGTGCGAAAAGTTATCTCTTCGCAACAGGAGAGATTAGT
Organism: Pannus brasiliensis CCIBt3594; assembly: GCF_036688125.1. NCBI lineage: Bacteria > Bacillati > Cyanobacteriota > Cyanophyceae > Chroococcales > Microcystaceae > Pannus > Pannus brasiliensis. The sequence continues at coordinate 26,950 of NZ_JBAFSM010000026.1, forward strand.
TACCGAATCAAGTCTTATATTTTATAGACAGACTATAAATTTTTTCCTAATTCTTTCATTAGTGCTTCAGCAACTAAATGACTTACCGCATAAGGCTGATCTAAATGTTCAGTACAGCTATTAGTGTATAAGCAAGCAGGACAACCATCTAAATGCTGACATTGCAGGGGAATTTGTACTTCTTCAGAATCATTACTACTATGTTCAATTCGACGTTCTGATATAGCTTCACGCACAATATTTTCAATAAATTTTTTTGATTCTCGATTATGATCATCAAGTTGCCAAGTTTTTAATAATTCGGTAGTAAATTTCTCGGTAGTTAACCAATCTTTTCTTTCCGCCAAGTTCACTGGGCATAGCACAGATGTTAACAGTTCTCTATAGATTGAGAGAGGATTATTCTGTAATTCTTCGATAAAAACTTGAGAAATACCAGAACCTCCTTCATAGCGTTCCCAAACAACTACTTCATTATTATCTTCGCGGAAGCAATATTCAAGAACATCCTCATTGACTCCGCTAATAGTAGCAATTGCTTTCTGCAATATATGTGACGCAGTATGAAGAACTAAACTTTTGTTAAATTCTTTTGTTCTTTCTTCGATTGTAATTGTTTGGACTAATTTTTTTAGCTGTTCATTTTGTAATACTTTATCAATAACTCCCGTTAAATTCCAAATAATTCCTGTTGTTTTTAGTCCATAGCGCACGGGTTCAGGTTGTCCTTGAGTGTCCACATAACGCGCTTCAAAATTCCATGTATTATTACCACCCACTGGAAAATATTCTTTTTGATCGGGATTGAAAATCATATTCACAACTCTTGCGCGTGAACCGTAAACAGTAATTTCACTATCCAATTCGGAAAGAAAACCAAACGTAGATGAAATCGATTGGAGCTTAACAGGTTGATAACTGTAAGTACGCTCGATAATTGCTTCGGCATAAAGTCGTACAGGACGTAGCGAGACATGATGGCAAAAACGACTTCTACTTTCACTATATAGGGCTAAACATTCCGGACACATTTTAACTACTTGTTTTCCTTGTTCATCGCCTTTTAAAGCTTTAACATACAATTTTTCAGGACGAAATTCAGGGGATGTATCAGTTTTATGAATTCCTTCACCTAGTAAACGGACTCCTACAGTTCCCCCTTGTCCCCATTGAACATGGTTCCATTGAGGAGCGTGTTCGGTTTCTACCACTGATAAATAAGGATGGCGAGAATAGCGATAAGCGGTACGATAAGGAATTAATAGGGTTGAAAGTTTTGTCGTATCTTCTTGCTTGAGTTCTGGCTTTTCTGGTCTTCTTTTGCTTCTGACAGCAACAATTATGGGTTTCACTTCATTAAAATAAGCATCAGGTATAAAAAAATCTACATCCGACTGACGCAAATAGAACAGAGCTTGTAAAACAGTTTTAATAACATCAGGAGCAGAGTTAAGAATCCAATTACTGTTTTCATCTTCCCTAAATTTTTCCAAAGTTTGAAAAAAAGAATAAAAACCATCTGCCTCATCGAAACAAATACCAGATTGTACTTTATTTTGAAGTTGATTCCAAACCTCTAAAATAGCTCTGTGTAAATCTAAGATTTCTTGACGGTTTTCAGCGTTTTCTTCATCAAAAGCGATGTCTCCCAAATCTCGACCTATTTTTCGTAATTTAATACCAATCTCGTCTTTCAGATCGTTTTGACCATCTAAAAACTGTTTGATTAAAACGAACGCTTGTTTAACAGGCTCGGCAAGGATATCGGGAGCCTCATCTTCAATAGCTTGTAGAGTCCATCGAAGGTTAAGATAAGCTTCAAAACGTTCTTTTTGTTGTTTTATCCATTCTCGAAAATATTTTGCTTTTTCTTTATAGTGATCATCTCGATGGTCGTTTAACCAATTTTCAAAATACTGTCGGATGGTAGGACAATCTTCTAATTTTTCCCAAATCCAATTCAAAATAGCTTGCGGAATATTTTGAGATCGCTGTACATGATAACGCATTCTTTCGCGTTCATGAGCGATCCTTTCGTGCATAGAACGTAAAACAAAATTGTTGGGATTTAGGGGGAGTTCATAATTACCATGAACTAGGCGATGACGACGGAAGAAATAAAAATGATCGTTAGCGGAGTTAGCAACAATTAGAAAAGTATAGGCAATAGAATTAGCCGCTCTTCCCGCTCGTCCACGTCTTTGAATAAAGGAAAATACAGTTCTAGGTGGCCGATAGTGAAAAGTAGCGACAATTCTTTCATCATCGACACCAACATCGAGAGAGGGAGTGGCAACGACGATATCACCTTCCCAATAGTTGCTTTTCTGTTGAGAGGAAACATAGGAAATATTGATGCTTCTCTCTCGGAGCCCTATAATAGGATTCGTGCAGTTAACTCCACCTAGAATACCACGCCAACATTCTCCTTCTAGATAATGATTGAAACATTGTGCGGGCGAAACATTAGGACAACTTTGTTGTTGAAACAAAATATCATTCTTAACCGTCCGGAATTGCCAAAGTTGAAGACGGTTTTCAGCATCTCGAATTTGGGCGGACAAACGATTAGCCAAATCTAATGATTCCGTAAAAACAATAGCTCTGTCTTGCTTATTATCTGGTCTATCTATAAATAAACCATGACTAAGGGCCATCGTACTTTGGATTAAGGTTGGTGATGCACCGACCCTATTTTCTTCTTCTGGAGATTGTAAAAAGTAAAGGATTTCTAACCCTGATGATTCTTTAGGGTAGTCGGATGCAGTATGAATAATGACGGGATGGCTATCAGTGCCGTAGAAAAGCTTGCTGGCAAAACGCTCTGGATAGGCTACGGTTGCACTGGCCGCAATTTTACTGATTTTATTGCCGCTTAAGTTTTCAATTCTTTGAATGAGATGGTAGATATGCGCGCCGTAAAGAGAATGATATAGATGGACTTCATCAAACAGTACACCTGATAGGCTATGGAGATAATCTTCAAACTCGGGTTTAGGATTTAGGTATAGTCTATCTAGAGATTCTGCTGTGGTTACTAATAGATGGGGTTTATATTTCGCATGATCGTTTTTGGCTATAGATACCTTGAAATTCGCTCCACAGATCTCGTTGTTACATTTTAGACTAGAAATGGAATTTCTTTTTTTAGGTTTATATAATAAGCTCCCCTGACCACAAATAGGACAACATTCGCCAGATAATAATTTAAAACGGTATCCGTCAAATAATTGAGGGTTTTCAAGAGTATGTTTCGCTTCTGAACCCACACCAGAAAATTGAAATCCGATAATAATACTATCAGAAACCTTACGAGAACGACTAAAAAGTTCTAGCTGTTGGTTATTGCCTAACTGATTTTGCTCCGCTTGATACACGTAGCGAAAAATTCTGGTCAGTTGATCCTTCAAAAGTTCAACACGGGGGTAGAGCAAAACAAAGCGAGAAATGTTTTTAGAATTCTCCGCGATCTGCCGAGCGAGTTCATAAATTAAAGGCAGTAAAAAGACTTCGGTTTTACCGGACCCAGTAGGAGCGACAATAACCATGCCTTCTCGATTACGAATGGCTTGTAAAGTTTTGCCCCATCCTGTAATTTGAAACTGCGAAAATTCTTGAATTGGTTTTATTACTAAATTAGCGGCAATAGCACCAATGTCTCTGTTTTCACCTTCTAGAGTTGTGAGATTAATATTTCTGATTGGACGTTCTCTAAGTAAAACATCTGTACGGATTCTTGCCGTTAAATCTCGTCCTACTTGAGCCGAATTAAATCGTTGACGTATTTTCGATAATATACGACCTGTCTCTATAGCTTTGGGTATCCATAACCCGTTTGATAGTTCGACAAATTCTTGGGGATACTCCAGTAATAAAGGCTGAATTTGAGCCTGATAATCATTCCAAATATCTTGAGGTAAGCGAACTGAATTATTTAAATTCACTTCGTCGAATAATCGGTGGAGTAAAGTTTGTAAATTTTCCCAAGACATTTCGCAATAGTGGCAATAGAATTGTACTGGATAGAATGCCTAATTTATTTTTCTAATTTTAACTTCTTCCCCATCCGCGAACGCGCTTCCTGACGATGTTGTAACAAAGTTTCAAGAATCTGCTCCTGCTCCCCGGAATTATTCCAGTCTTGGATAAAACGTTTGAGAGCGACACTTACTATATCTTGCAGTGTTGGCGCGGCACTGAAATGGCGACTCTCAAGGGAAAGTCTGATTTCCTGTAAACTTTGATGGATGTCTGGAGGAATCCGGATGGTTGAGGACAAGATACAAAGCTCGATCGAGTAATACCTCAGTATTGTATCTCTTCTATTCGGCTCGTGCTACCATGTAGTCATGTATGCAGGATTTGCAATACTTAATAATTATAACCAGTACAGTTAACCGCGCTTATGTTACAGCTAGTGCTTCAAGCCGTACCTATTCAAAGAGGTTCCGCGGACGGACAGGTAAGCTACATCGCCAGTATGTCTTTTGGCGATGCGGCCCGATTGTTAGATTTGGATTATCTATACGTGGCTAATCAAGCCGAATTAGCCGACCTAGCTCAAAGAAAGTTGAATATCGCGAGAGTAAACTCAATAGCTCAGTATATTTTGGAGAACCACGCGAAAGGAACGATTTTCTTCCCTCCCGTCTGTGTCAACATTCAGCCCGCCCCTCTTTATAACGATGGGAGATTACTACTGCCTTACTCCTCCGTAACCATGCGTTTAACTGACGGACAGCATAGGTGCTTCGGAATTCGCCAAGCCTTAAAACAAAGCCAGTCCCGTGATCCCGATACCTTTTCGATCCTTTCTCGATTAGAGATCGGGGTACTCGTGTACTCCGCGCTCTCCCTAGAAGATGAACGACAAGCATTCCGCGATCAGAATCTTCTAGTACAAAGACCTAGTGTATCGTTATCCCACTATTTCGACCAGCGATCGCCGGAAGTGTTGATCGCGAAAGCCCTGATGCAAAGAGTATCTTGTTTTCGAGATAATATCGAGCAGATCGAACGGGGTTTAGGCTCCAAGAATAGTAAGCTCATCACCCTCTCTACCTTGGTGACAGCCACTAGATATATGTTTCCAAATTTAAAAAATAATCATCAATTTGAATTTAAACTAGAATGGGCGGTACATTTTTGGGAAACGATTTCCAAAATTTTTCCAAACGATCCTTGGCAACTTAAAGATCTAGAAGAACAACGCCAGCAAAGAAAAAGCTCGCTTTTAGTTTCCGCGGTTTTATTCCAAGCTCTAGGAATGCTAGGACACGATCTATTAGTAGAGGGAGTTTCGCCAGATGAATTGATTAAATGGTTAAATAGATTACAGGAAGTAGACTGGCATCGAATTCATCCACTTTGGTTAAACAAAGGAATCACTCAACCGGGGGTCAAAGGAGAAGTAATTATCTCTAATACGAAAACAACCGTTGAATTGTGTCATCAGGCTTTACGAGAATTTATCGGCCTAGCTTCAATCACAAATCCCGTGTAAATTCAAGTCGAGCCTACTACTTCCTGTAGCGCGTCACGATGTCCGAATCGTTGAGGATCGTAACGAGCGTCCCACCAGAGCCAATTGGTAGAATCCGCCCAAACCCGATGTTTTTTTAAAACCTCTAAACGGGTTAACGCCAATCCTCCTAAAACAAAATTCGGTCTAGCCCAAGCTAACAAATCATCTAGCTCTTGTACCGATAACCCGAACTTTAGGCCGATCGGAGCCGTGGGTTCTGCTTTCAATAATCCCCCTAACGCGATGTAATCATATCCTATATTTCGATACTCGCTAATTAAAGAAGCGATCAAACTTTTAGGAGTGCTATAATGAGGAAATATTGAATTTTGATAGGGCATCGGTAACATCGTTGAATTGTATAGGATATAACCGGTTTGAACCACTCCTATTAAGCGATAAGGTCTCGGTTTACTTTGATATTCTTCACGAGTGAGACGAGCGAGATATAAAGATAAAATCGGTTCTTCAATAACATCGGGAGCGAAAACATAATCAGGAGAGAATAAAGTACAGCGATCGAGATAATAACGAATCTTTTGACGTAAATTTTCTTCCGAAGCTAACCGATATTCACGAACCCAACGATCTTGTTTAAATTCACTATGCAGTTGATAATACCAAGGTTTATCCTTGGATTCAAAAACACCACTATCAATAAAGAAAGGTTTGTTGAATTCCCGTATTCGATGAAGAAGGGCATTGTAAACGTGGAAAGGAGCGAGAATGCCATAATCACCCTGTACTTTTTCTAGCTTTTTTAGTAATCCAGCCCAATCTACAGAAAAAACGGGTAGAAATTGATCGTTCATACAAGCGCGTCAGTTTCATTAGATATTGTAGAGTTATAGGAAATATTCTGATCCCGAGAGAGAGCATCATATTTTTTCAATAACTCTTGAAAACGTTTATAGAACATATAAGTATTATGAAACCCTCTCCGTCTATTTCTATCGTTTCCTCGAAAGATAATAGATTCAACTCCAATCTTAGAGCAAATTTCGCACGAACACTTTTGCCAAGGTTTATCCTCTAATAATTGTCTGTATATTTTCTCGTGTTTTTGTAACCTTGCGGCTAATTTTTGGGGGCAGACCGTACCATTCTCTGGTTTTTCTAAAAATTTATCATAGTCTAATAACGTTTGAAGGGTTTCCTCAAGAGATAAAGTCCCCGCATCGAATTCACGTAAACTTGAGAGTGCTTTTTGTTCGAGATCTTGAAGTACCTCCCGAGAAGCTATCCCTTCTTTAATTACCTGTTTTACTTTCGCGCTATTTATTGAAGGAATTCTAACGGCGGCGTAAATTTTGTCATCTGAAGAGTGATAGTTAGCGGCTGGATCTAACCACGCTTTTCTCAAAGGACTGGCAGAATCAAAGCTAGTAACACCGAGATGACGAAATATAGGAATCGCGTTCAACCTTCCGACACCGAACAGATGCAATTTAGTTTCCGATGTTAACAGAGGAGAAATCTCATATAAAATCTCGATAATTTCTGATGTTGTCGCTCTAGCCAAGCCTCCAAGCGCAATATAGTTATACTGCATCTCAATATACTGTTTCACGGCCTCTATATAAGACGGTATATCCCAGCCCTGAACAGCACCGATCGGAGTAAACTTGTATTGACCTTCCTTATATTTTTGAATAAATTCTCTAGCGTTATTTATCGTTAATTCGTACCGTTTTTCTCTAATACCTGGTTTCGCAAAATCTCCTACAATCAAATGGTCTATGCTAACTCCATAATTAAAACCAACTTTTTCATAATAGGATAAAATATCCTCGGTCTTATAAGGCGGCTCTTCCTCCGCTATATAGCCGAAAGCTCCACAATCTCCCATAATCGGATTGTTAAATCGGATATATCGACGGATTCCCTCGGCAAAAATTCTATCTCTTTTCTTTTTGCCTTTATCAAAGATAGTTCGAGATACTAAAATTCCATCATAATTATGGAAGGGTGAAAAAATTTCGTGCGCGTACACCTCATCATCATGGGGATCTCTATTAGCGGTAAGTCGATCTTTCAGAAAATCAAAGCCCGGATCTACATGATCATTCCATTCTGGAATAAAATACTTCATTCCTAAATGATAATTTTTAGCGGGTGGAATATTTGGGATCGGAATAACCCGATCGATTTCTGAACGACCTCTAATAATCAAACGAGTAGATTTATTTAAACGAAACATTTTAGGCGGAAATCCCGGAGCGGCAATGTGATTGTTGTGATTACTGTTAGCTCCCGATTTTATTTGCAAGTCTGAAGTGACTTCGTTAATAAAGGATGAGTTATCAATCAGATCGAGTCCATTTTTTGATAAGCTTGGCTCTTGAATTAAATCGCTAACAGATTCCGCTCTATCCTGAAGCCCTGAAAAGATATTTTGCTCTAATCCATTTTGATATAACTTTCCGCTCTCTTGAGTTATTTCACGAACAGGCTGATCGTTTATATTATTATAGCTCTTGTCAATTTTTTCGCTTAATAAATTCAGTTGTATGGCTGGTTCAGTCTTTACGTCTAGAAAAGATATAAATGACATTGGATCTGTAAAAAAAATCTGAATAAGTTGCGGATTTAAAGCGATCTTTTGAGCGAACTGCTTAAACAGAAATCCTTTTAAACCAACTAACCCATAACCGTATTGTTTGGCTTCTAGGTTGGAGAGAGGTAAGACAAAACTCGGAGCGCTTGAACTATAAAGGTACTTGCGGCTACTGGGTGAAGCCAAAAATATGATTTTTTGTTGAGATGACGTTTCGATCGGTAATTGAAGAGAGCGAAGATACTGTTCACCCAATAAAACAAAGATTAAATTGTAATTTTTAATAATCGTTTCAAACGATTCCCGAATTTTTAGCTTTTTAGCCCATTCATCGATCTCTTCCCCTTTCATTGTCTTGAAAGTCACCTCGTAGGGAGCGATTCGATCATTTTCCTTGATAAGTCCGTATCCCGCCGAAATAATCGCCAGATCGACCACTCCCCCGCTTAATGCTTTCCGGAGTATCTTCACCCCCTCCATCACTCTAAGATGCTGTACACCACGGTACATTTCATGAGCGGGGCAAACACGATTTTGAGCCTCTAACTCCTCTGTTCGGATTTTCAGGGACTCCGGATCTTTAAAATCTTCTAAGGTAAGCTGATTATTGTCTTTATCGCGTTTTTCTCCGGTGCAAGAGGTAACGACTAAGATACGAGGATACGACATGAAGATATAGCTCTTGAAAGCATATCGGATTATACAACTAAATGTTGAAATAAGAAAGATTACACGAATAAATTTTAAGAATTAATTAACCTTGATTTCTCAAATCTTGTTGAGTTTCTCGAACGAACCCTTCGATTCCTTCTTCGTTTAAACCGAGCTATAGAATAGCGAGCAAGCTACTTATACTCTAGATTAGCACTTGTCAGAAGCTCGGACGGATAGAGAACAAACGCCCCCGTCGATCGACGCGAGTTCACCCCGATCGCCCGTCCGTCCGCGGCGAAGATACATCAACGCATGGGTTGATAGAACGAGAAACTACCCACCCCGAGATCCAGGGCGATCGGGTTCGGGCCGGCCGGGTATACTTGCACTTGAAAAAGATAGGTTCCCGCCATACCCGGATTATTGTACGGTTGTAGACTGACCGTGAAAGTGGTGTTCGGGGGAACGGGGTTCGCGAAGGCGATCGAGATGACCCGCGTTTTCGGATCTTGAACCGCGGATTTTAGCGGGATGGCTTGACCCCGATTCCGACTCGTTCCCGTGAAAGCGACGGTTTTCGAGAGATCGAAAGCGATCGGATCGCCGTTCGCGTCGGGAGTCACACTTATCTGTCCGACGGACTGGGGCGAGGTGGCGGGAATCTTGAACGTGAAGTAGTAGTGAGGATAGGGCCAACCGACGAGGGTATCCAGGGTATCGGCACTCACGAGGGAGGGAGGATCGCCGGTGAAAAAGGTCGAGTTAGCCGGATAGGGCAGGGTTTGCGCGAGAAGAACCGGGGAGATGGCCAGCCCGAGAGTGACGGTCACGAGAGAGAGATAACGCATGGGAATGTGTGAGGGTTCGAGAGAAAATTTAGTGACAAACGCCCGTGTAGGTTTCGTTGCCGTGTCGGATTTTAAAGGTACGGTAACTATTTTCTAGGGTGAAAGTCACGGTATTTCCCGCCTGGGTTTTCCCGGTGAAGGTATTTTTGCCTTGATAGACCGTCATCGCTTTGCCGACCGGTTGCATTTCCGGGGAAGTCGCCGCCTCGAAATCATCGATTAAAACCGCTTGGCGTTTTTTATCGATGACGATGACCTGTCCCTCGACCACATCGCTGACGGGAGAAACGAGCGTCACGGAAACGGGTTGTTTTTTCTTGATCGAGGCGTTATCGATCACGGACGTGTAGGCGTAGATTCTCACTCCCGCGGCCGTCTTTCCCCGGGCCGTGCAGAGAATCCCATCCCCGAGACTAGGTGCCTGAGCGAACACGGGTAGTGTTACGCTAGAGATCGTCGCGAGGAGAGTAGCGAGGGAAAGAGGGGTGAACTTGGCCTTTTTGAACATGATTCTCTCCTAGATACTTGGATTAAGAACGATCTTTTCCGACGATATTTATACTCGATCGTTCCGACGATCGCGCTCGTCTATAATTTCCCAAGTTTAACAAACCGAACGAGGTCGAGACAACGAAAAATGAATTTCGATCTTGGCGTGAAATGGTAAGACAGAAAACGCGCCTCTATCTATAATCAACGCCTTGAAAACTCTTGATTTTTAGGAACGGCCACGAAAGCTCGCCCCTCGCTGTCCGTTGAAGGGTGGATTTTTCTCGGTCTTATCCTTACCCCGATCGCCCGTATCTTTTATAGTATTGAGAGGTCTGTCGTTCGGCGATCGCCCGTTTCCCCGGTCGCCCGCGAAATCTCCCGAAGCCACTCCCGACGAGCGATCGAGTTTCTAGATACGGATAAAATTCTCGATCGACCCGCGGGAAACTCCCCGACCCTCCTTACCCCGAAAATTTATGCAGGCACTGAAACACGAGATCAAAAAGCTAATCCCTCTCACCCTCTTTTTCTTCCTCAGTTTCGCTTACATACTCCTGATTATCAAACTCTTTGTCAAAGAATACTCGATCGATGTCAACGTGGTCTCGAAAGCCCTCCTCGGCGCGATTATCGCGGCGAAAACGGTCGCCATCCTCGACGCGGTACTCAAGTTCGATCGCCTCGGAGAAAAGCCGCGTTACCTCGCCGTCCTGTATCGCACTTCCGTATACACCGTTATCGCGTTGGTGATTTTTTTAATCGAGGGATTTATCGAGGATTACCGGGGAACGAAAGCCTTACCGGCGGCGATCGCCCGCTTCTCGCAGACCGAAAGATTCTCTCACATCCTCGCGATTACCCTTCTCGTGGCGGTTGTCTTTTTCGTACACAATCTCTGGCGAGAGATCGATCGGTATTTAGGCGCGGGAAATTTAAAGCGATTTTTCCTCTCTTCCCCCCGACAATCGCTTCCCGATCGCCCGCGATAACCGCTTTCCCGATGATTCTCTCTCTACTTATAGCTATCCGGTGAAAACCGAACGCCCTTTCTAGAAAAAATGCTGAAACCCCGTTCTCTCGTCTTATTCTGTCTCCCGATCGCCCTCTCTCTCGGAATGCCGCGGCCGGTTCTCTCTCAATCCGCCGTCATTACCTCTAGTCAGGACGGTCGTTTACAGCAAGCCCAACAAGCTCTCGTTCAAGCGACCAATAATAACGACACGCTAGGACAGGCGAACGCGCTCCTGGCGATCGGTCAGATTCAATACTCGCGGGCCCGATACCCCGACGCGACCTCGGCCCTACAGCGCGCGTTGAGTCTCTATCAATACTTGCAACAGCCGCTCGGACAGGCGCGGGCGTTAACCTATCTCGGCTATATTTACCAAGCCCAGGACGATCGGGAGGACGCGTTAAACGCCTATAATCAGGCCCTCATCGCCTATCGAGCGGTACAGAACAATCTGGGAGAGGCGGCGACGCTCGATAGTCTGGCGTTAGTCCACGCGAGTAAACAGGATTTACAGACCTCGCTGGCGAACTATCAGAAATCCCTCGCTATCTATCAGGAAGTGGGGGACACGCTCAAAGAAGCCAACACGTTAAACTCGATCGGATTAGTCTATCAGGCGCTCGGTCAGAAAGATCCGGCTAGGAACGCTTTCCAACAAGCCCTCGCGTTGAGCCGGGAAATCAACGATCGAGTTCTCGAATCCCAGATCCAGAATAATCTCGCGTCCCTTCCCTAGTCGGCATTCCGTTAATCGCTTCCCCCGCGGTTGCCGCTTACTGTAGGTTCGGCGAAATTGGCGAAAAAATCGGGTTTTTCAGCACCATATCGGCGAAATTCCGCCGGGGATAGTCCCGTCCACCGTTTGAAGGCTCGGGTGAAGTGCGGGGGCGCGCTGTAGCCCAATTCGATCGAGATATCCAGGCATTGGAGGGAAGGATCTTGTAACCAGCGGATCGCCTGCCTCAAACGCGCCCTCTCGACAAGACGGGAATAGGTCAATCCCTCCGTTTCCAGCCGTCTCTGCAAGGTGCGAACGCTCATCCCGGCGATTTCCGCCGCGAGATGGATGTCGGGATAGCCTCCCCGCAGGAGCGGGACGATCGCCCGTTCCAAAGAACCGAGCAGATCTTGAGGGGGAGCGGAAGCGTGGAGATCTTTCCAAATATCTGGATTGTTCGGGGCGCGGGAATCGAGCGCCGTCCGCCGTTGCAAACTCAGCAGAGAACGGGGAAAAGCGATCGCCGTGAAGCCAACTCCGTCCTGGATGGGAATTCCCCCGAAAGAATCGCTATCGAGGACGGTTTTCGGTTGGCGGGTCTGTAGGTAGATCGCGCTCGGTCGCCATTCTTTTCCCACTGCCGAATTCACCAAACTTAGCATTTGCATGAGGACGAATTGTTCGGCGTGGGGACAGCGAAGATCGTCGCCGGTATAGTACATCGAAAATCTCGCCCGATCGAGCGTCCGTCCCTCGATTCCCCCACCGTTCGCGAGCCGGTAGATCTCCCCGGAGTTGGTAACGGGCATCAGGGTTTGAATGGTCGTTAACGCGTCGTACAGGGTGAGAGACCCGTGAACGAGCCGCCCGAAATTTCCTAGGGTGGCGATCGACGTTTCCCGTCCCACCAATAGCCCTAAATTCTCGATCCCCTCGGCCCTGGCGGCTTTTTGCAGGAACTGGAAACCGAGATGTCGGGGGATCAGCGATTCGGGATCTTCGAGCGCGAACGGGGAGATTTTTACCTCCTCTAACCAACGCTCGATCGGGGAGCCGAGCCGTTCGAGAAAAGCGAGGAAGGGGGTAAACGTATTCACCCGAACCAGGGGGATAGATTTCATGGGAGTCGGTCGGAACCGCGATAGGAACGAGCGGGAGACACCCGACCTCGCTTTTTAGCGTAGCCCGATTTCGGTTAGCGGAGATCGGGAAATCTTGGATTTTTTCGGGATTGAGAACAAGGCGATTCAGCGAACGCTAACAGAAGTAAGACTCGAAAGTTAAATTCAACTAGAAACTCACGATTTCAAGAATAAAATGACGAAAAATACACATTTTATATCTTTTAATTTTCTCTAGTTCTCCTTTCTCTTTTCTCCTCCTGTCTCCTGTCTCCTGCCTCCTGTCTCCTGCCTCCTGCCTCCTGCCTCCTGCCTCCTGCCTCCTGCCTCCTGCCTCCTGACTCCTGACTCCTGACTCCTGACTCCTGCCTCCCTAATTCACGGTATAACCCCGTCCCTGCATACAGGCCGTCCAGGCGCGATAGTAGGTCTGTAATTGCTGTTGTTCGGCCGCGTTCGCGCGAGCTTGGGCTTGTTGCGCTTGTTGTTCCTCGTCCCGTTTGCGGAACAGTCCGGCCAACGCCCCGACTCCCGCGCCGATCGCCGCGCCTTCCCCGACATTCCCGCCGATCGCGCCGCCGACGGTTCCCAATAAGGCACCCCTTCCCGCGCTCCGTACAACCGCGCCCTGTTGGGAGGATTGAGCGGTGGTAGCGGTCGATAATCGGGACGGATCGACCCCGGTTTGTTGCGTGGCCCAGCTAGAGCAGGCCGCGTGATCTTGTTGTTGCTGTTCCGGGGTTTGATTTCGGGTGGGATAGGCGAAGGGTTCGGGGAACTGATTCTGAGCGAATCCCGCCCCGGTGGGTAATAACAGACAACTTAAAATTCCGAGGCCGATTCTCTTGATTTTCGGGTTCATAAAAATTAACGGGAAACGATTCCGTAGGATCGATCGTTATTGTATTCCCCTTTGTTCCAAAGTTCGATCGCTCGTAAACGGAGCTTCATTCCGCGGGCGTTCGATCGGGCCGTTAGACCTCTCGCCCCCTTCCTTTTTCGCTATCTAAAAACTTGAAAAATCGAGCGAATAAAAAGACGAACCGCTTTTGAAGCCAGATTGTAGACATTTTAATCTTTATTATTCTTCCTAACTCTCGCCTTCTAGCCCCTGCATCCTATTTCGAGCGAAAATTTTGAATGCCGCTCGGATGTATATTGTTACAATTTATGCCGATGGCACGAAATGGTAAGAAGCGATCGGGTAAACGCGATACACCTAAAGATTGAATCCGAAAAACAGTACGAGTAGTATCGTTCGAGGAATAGCCGATCTTGTTTCCGTCCTCATTTACCAGTATCGAGAGCGAGCGATGAAAGGATTCTTTTTCGCGAAAAGTAGTTCGATCGGGATTCGGTTCCCCCGGAAAACCGACGCGCGCCCGATCGAGAGATCCCCTGGTTTCCGCCTCGCTCCCGCGCTCGATCGAATCGACATGAATTTCCCGAAACTATTCTTCCTGGTAACGCTGGTCTGCCTGAGTTCGATCGCGATCCTACCGCGGGCGACGGCACAACCGAGAGCGAACCCCGAACCGCGGGCCGAGGAGAAACTCGAACCGCGGGCGATCGATCTTCTCAAGGCGATGAGCGATCGATTGAGGGCCGCCCGATCGATGTCGTTCACGACGATCGCCACCTACGAGAGTCCCAGTCGCATCGGCCCGCCCCTCGTGTACACGACGATCGCCGATGTCACCCTACAGCGCCCGGATAAATTACGGGTGATCAGCCCCGGAGACGGACAGGCCAACGAGTTCTACTACAACGGCAAAACCATCACCGCCTACTCGCCGATGGAAAACCTCGTCGCCGTAGCCAAAGCGCCGCCGACGATCGACGCGGCCTTAAAACTCGCCCACGACTCCGCCGCGATTTATTTTCCCTTTACCGATGTGGTGGTCGCCGATCCCTACCGGGATATCGCGCCGGGATTGACCCACGCTTTCTATATCGGGCAATCGCGGGCGATCGGCGGGACGACCACGGACATGATAGCGATCGCCAACGACAAGGTATTCGCCCAGATCTGGATCGGGGCCGAGGATAAACTGCCCCGGATGATCCGCGCCGTTTACCGCGACGATCCCGCCCGACTCCGCCATCAGGTAGCCTTCGATAACTGGAAACTAAATATCCCCCTCGCGCCGGATGCTTTCACTTTCTCCAATCCGAACGACGCGAAACCGATTCCCTTCGCCCGACCCGAACCGATGGCCCCTCCCCCGCGCAAAGGAGACAGGAATTAGGAGTCAGGAGTCAGGAGGCAGGAGGGAAATTCCCGAAAAATGTTTTAAAAAGCTCTTTAAATAGCCAATTATCCGACAAATTCTCGATTAAGAAAATTTGAGGTTTTCAGAATGTTCAGGGTTAGGAGGGTTTCGATCGTGAAAACGCTCGCGTTCAGTTTAACCGGTCTTCTCGCCGGTATTTGTCTTTCCGCTTCTCCCTCGCTCGCTTACTTTCACGCCGGGGGGGGATCTTGGAGCGCTTCCGGCTATCGGGGTACTGCCTCCGGGGGGGATGGCTCTTGGAGCGCTGACGGTTATCGCGGCGGTTCCGCGTCCGGGGGCGACGGTTCTTGGAGCGGTACCGGCTTTCGCGGGTCTACGGCCTCCGGGGGCGATGGTTCCTGGAGCGCCGACGGTTATCGCGGCGGTTCCGCGTCCGGGGGCGACGGTTCTTGGAGCGGTACCGGCTTTCGCGGGTCTACGGCCTCCGGGGGCGATGGTTCCTGGAGCGCCGACGGTTATCGCGGCGGTTCCGCGTCCGGGGGCGATGGCTACTGGCACGGGACTTCCGCTTACGGAACGTCCGTTTACGGCTATCACGGCGCGTATTACGGGGGAACCTACGCGACCTATCATCCCCCGACGGTCGTGAATAGTTACTACGGTTCCGGGTGTTATAACTGCGGCGGTTGGGCGGCCGCGGGCGCGGTGGCCACGGGAGTCGCGTTAGGAACGGCCGCCGCGGGCGCGAATCAAGCGAACGCGTATAACGCGGGATTCGTCGCGGGAACCGAAACGGCGAACGCGTACTCGATCGGCGCGATCTACGGAACCCTACCCGCGGGATGCGTTTATAATCCGGTCGCGAGCGTTAGTTATTACCGTTGCGGTACGGCTTGGTTAAGTCCAGCCTACGGAGCGAACGGGGTTTACTATCGGGTCGTGACCGCTCCCTAATTCTTGTCGGGGAGCGATCGATCTCGATCGTCTCCCCCTACTTTTGACCACCTTCGATAACTGACCATATGTTCCGACTTTTGCCGTCTTCTTTTTTTTCTCTCATCGCTTTATCGATCGCCGCCAACGGCGCGGGGGCTGATTTAATTAGCCAGGCGGGAAGTCCGGTCGATCGGGACCAGAATGCCGCCCTACAAGCCGTCGCCAAGATGACCGAGGGACAGCGTACCTACTATCAGAATAATGGCAACTTCCGCGCCAAAGTTGACAGTATTCAACAGGATTTCGGGGTGACGTTACCGGATACGTTTAACTACGCCGTTCGTACCACCTCGGAGGCCGCCTATAGCTACGTCATCCCGGCCCGATCGCCCGTGTCCGGCCAGCTAAAAGCCTACGTGGGAGCGGCGTTCATCACCCCGAACCAAGACCCGAAAATCACGACGATCATCTGTCAGAGTACCACCCCCGGACAGGCTCGCCCCGCCGATCCCCAACTGGTACGGGGAACCGATTTCAACAATCCCACGAAACTCTCCCTACAATGCGGTGATTTCTCGGTACAGGTTCCGGCTTCCGAGGTGAACGAGTGATGACCGGACTTCCGGTAGCGATCGCCGCTTTTTCCCTCGCGTAACGAATGGAACCCCTCGAATTCTGGAAACACTTTCCTCGCGCTCGAATCCCCGGTTACCGGAAATCGGCCGATACTGCCCCGAAAATTCCCGTTGAACAGTAGGAACCTTCTCGGTTGAACCGCCTCGATCGTCTCTTGATTTCTATTAGGTAGTGCTATGAATGACCCGAATCCCCCGACCTCTCCGCTCGAACCGATTAATTCCCCCGATCGAGAGGCGATCGAGATCGCCGAAGAAGCCTACATCTACGGTTATCCCCTCATCACGATGGAAATAACCCGACGGGTCATGACCAACACCGTCACTCCCGAAAACAATCACGCCCCGATGGGACAGTTTTATAACGCGAAAACCTATCCGAGTGCCTCTTTTCGCGATGTGACCGCCCCGAACGCCGATACGCTATACTCTACCGCTTGGCTAGACGTATCGCGGGAACCCTATATCTTTAGTCTTCCCGACATGAACGGGCGTTATTTTCTCATGCCCATGCTCTCGGCCTGGACGGACGTGATCGCCGTACCCGGCGCGCGTACCACCGGGGAAAAAGCGCAGAAATACGCGATCACCGGGCCGGGTTGGCGGGGAACCCTGCCGTCCGGTGTCACCGAGATTAAATTCCCCACCGCGCTGGTCTGGATTCTCGGCCGTACCTACTCCTCCGGTACTCCCGAAGATTACCGAGCGGTTCACGATTTACAGGCACAATACCAACTCGTTCCCCTGAGCGCCCACGGTAAACCCTATACACCTCCTAACGGTACGATCGATCCGGCGATCGATGGGAAAACCCCCGTTCGCGAGCAAGTACACGCCCTCTCTCCCTCAGCCTATTTCTCTCTACTCGCCGATCTACTCGCCGAAAATCCCCCGTCCGCCGCCGACGCGCCGATCGTTCAAAGAATGGCGAAAATCGGCATCGTGCCGGGTCAAAAATTCAACGCGAGCGGATTATCCCCGACCGTTGTTCAAGCGCTTCCGAACGTCCCGAAAACGGCGATCGGGAAAATTATGGCGCACCAGAAAGAAGGGGGAATGAAAGTGGTGAACGGGTGGATCGTTTCCCTCGATATGGGCGAATACGGAACGGATTATCTCCAGAGGGCGTTTATCACGGCGATCGGGTTGGGAGCCAACAAACCGCAGGACGCGGTTTACCCGCTAACCACCACGGATAACGCGGGACAAAAACTCAACGGGTCGAATCGTTACGTCCTGCGTTTTCCCGAGGGGCAAACCCCACCGGTTTGCGGTTTTTGGTCGTTAACGATGTACGATGCCGACTTTTTCTTCGTGAATAATCCGTTAAATAAATACACCGTGAGTCCCCGGAATAATCTCAAGTACAACCCGGATGGTTCGCTCGATATTTACGTCCAGAATGAGTCGCCGGGGAAAGACAGGGAAGCGAACTGGTTGCCCGCGCCCGCGGGAGATTTCAAGCTCATGCTGAGAATGTACTGGCCCGACGAGAAAGACCCCTCGATTCTCGACGGTACCTGGCAACCGCCCGCGGTGGAGCGAGTGAATTAACCCGTTATCGATCGCCCATCCTATTCCCTAAAAAATTATTTGAAAAAACCGATCATGTCCCCGAACCAGCCGATCCAACGCCAGATTCTACCGATTCCCGATGTAACGCGCTTCGGTCTCACCACCTACGACGCGAAGCACCCCGACACTCACTTTCCCCCGATCCGGGATATACGACCGCCGGCCGGCGCGCCCAACGTTCTCATCGTTCTCCTCGATGACGTGGGTTTCGGGGCTTCCAGCGCCTTCGGCGGCCCGTGTAATACCCCCACTTTCGAGAGATTAGCGTCGGAAGGACTGAAATACACCCGATTTCACACCACGGCCCTCTGCGCTCCGACCCGCGCCGCCCTACTCAGCGGACGGAACCATCACTCGGTGGGGATGGGCAATATCACCGAGACCGCCACATCCGCCCCGGGACAGAATTCCGTCCGACCCAACACGAAAGCCCCCCTCGCGTTAACCCTGAAGTTGAACGGCTACTCGACGGCTCAGTTCGGGAAGTGCCACGAGGTTCCGGTGTGGCAGACTAGCCCGCTCGGCCCGTTCGACGCGTGGCCGACCGGTGGCGGGGGGTTTGAATATTTCTACGGCTTTATCGGCGGGGAGAATAACCAGTGGGACCCGGCCCTGTACGAGGGAACCACGGCGATCGAACCGCCGAAAACCCCGGAGGAAGGCTACCATTTAACGGAAGATCTCGCCGATCGCGCGATCGCCTGGGTTAGCCAGCAGAAAGCCCTCATGTCCGATAAGCCCTTCTTTATGTACTTCGCGCCCGGCGCCACCCACGCGCCCCACCACGTCCCGAAAGAGTGGATCGACAAGTACAAAGGAAAATTCGCCCACGGTTGGGATCGTCAGCGGGAAATTACCTTCGCCAAACAGAAAGAATTGGGCGTGATTCCCGAAAACGCCGAACTTACCCCGCGCCACGCCGAGATCCCCGCGTGGGAGGAAATGGACCCGCGCCTTCAGCCGGTATTAGAGCGCCAGATGGAGGTCTACGCCGCGTTTCTGGAACACACCGATTATCAGGTCGGCCGGGTGATCGAGGCACTAGAAAATCTCCAGATTCTCGACGATACGCTGATTTACGTCATCGTCGGCGATAACGGTGCGTCCGCCGAGGGAACGCTTCAGGGCGCGTTTAACGAGATGGCCAATTTCAACGGGTTGGCGGCTTTAGAGACTCCCGAATTCCTGCTCTCGAAACTGGATGAATTCGGCTCTCCCGAATCCTACAATCATTACGCGGTCGGTTGGGCCTGGGCGATGAGCGCTCCCTACCAGTGGACGAAACAGGTGGCCTCGCACTGGGGCGGAACCCGCAACGGCACGATCGTCCGCTATCCGAAGATGATTTCCGAAAAAGGCGGGATTCGATCGCAATTCTGCCACGTTATCGATGTAGCCCCGACGGTGTTGGAAGTGGCGAACATTCCCGAACCGACGATGGTAAACGGTGTCCTACAGAGTCCCTACGAGGGGACGAGTATGGTGTATACCTTTACCGATAAGGACGCACCAGAACGGCACGACGTGCAGTATTTCGAGATGTTCGGCAACCGGGGCATCTATTACAAGGGTTGGAGCGCGATTACCAAGCACCGCACCCCCTGGGTGATGACCGGCCAGAAAATGCTTCCTTTCGACGAGGACGTGTGGGAACTGTACGACGGCAGTAAGGACTGGACGCAGGCGAACGATCTCTCGCGGGAAATGCCGGAAAAATTGCACGAGTTGCAGAGACAATTTCTGATCGAGGCGGTTAAGTATAATGTACTCCCGCTCGACGATCGCCAGGTGGAACGGTGCGATCCGGCGATCGCCGGCCGTCCTACCCTCGCGCGGGGGAACTCGCAATCGTTCTTCGCGGGAATGGGGCGATTGTCGGAAAATTCCGTGATCAATATTAAAAACAAGTCCTTTTCGGTGACGGCGGAGTTGGAAATTCCCCCGGAAGGCGCGGAAGGGGTGATTATCGCCCAGGGCGGTCGGTTCGGCGGTTGGAGCGTGTACACCCACGAGGGAAAAGCCAAGTTCGTCTATAACGTGCTGGGAATTCAAAGTTTCGTGACCGAGGCGACGGAGACGATCCCGGCGGGGAAACATCAGGTTCGGATGGAATTCGCCTACGACGGCGGCGGACTCGGACGGGGGGGCGATGTCACCCTGTACTATGACGGTCAACCGGTGGGAACGGGTCGGGTAGAACGAACTCAGGCTTTTATTTTCTCCGCGGACGAGACGACGGATATCGGTTACGAGTCCGGTACGCCCGTATCGTCGGAATATACCTCGAAAACGAGCCGTTTCACCGGAAAAATCGGCTGGGTTCAGTTAGACGTGGGCGAGGACGATCACGACCACTTTATCGACCCCGAGGAGCGGATGAGAATCCTCATGGCCCGGCAGTAGATTTCCTCTCACTCCCTCTCACGATTTTCTCTATCACTTAATTCGGAGGAATTTTCCATGAAAAACATCCAGCACATTCTAACCGCTCTCGTCCTGCTTTCCGGCCTCTCGCTCCAGGTAACGACCCGGATCGCGGGAGCGCAACAGGGCGGGCAGGATGCCGATAAAGAACAATTAGAGTATTGCGTGAGTCAACTGACCGTTCAGGTGGCTCAGATACAGGCGATCGAGGCGATCAAAAAACAACCGAATCTGACCAAAGCCCAAAGATTAATCCAGATCGGTCAGATTCTTAGCCCCGCGCAGAAACAACAGCTAGAAGCCTGTATGTCACAACCGATGCGCCCCCCCTCCGCGCCCCCGCAAGGGTAAACGAGGGAAAAATCGGGGCGATCGCTATCGGGAAAACCGTTCGATCGCCCGAACGGGAAACGCGATGTTTTCGGGCGAGATGATAACAGAATCCGACCGGTGGTTCGGGGAGTAAAAAAGTGATAACAGAAAGGATGCTCATTGTCTTCGGCATACTGGCCGTCGCGGTCGGACTTTTCGCGTGGGGTCGCCCGCGGGCCGATATCGTCGCGCTTCTCGTGGTGCTGGCGCTGATGGTGAGCGGTATCCTCACACCTGGCGAGGCGTTGGCGGGTTTCGGTTCGCCGGTGGTGATCCTGATCGCCGCGGTTTTCATCGTCAGCGAGGGATTGGTCAATACCGGGGTCGCGCAACGGTTGGGCGAGGCCGTGGTCAAGGTGGGCGGGAAGAACGAGACGCGGCTGGTCGTGTTGATCATGCTCCTCGCGGGATCGGTCGGCGCGGTACTGAGTTCCTCGGCACTGGCCGCGATGCTGATCCCGGTCGTCCTGACGATCGCCAACAAGACCGGGTTAAACCGGAAACGGATGTTGATGCCGCTCTGTATCGCGGTGACGATCAGTGGCATGATGACCCTGATCGCCTCCTCCTCCAACATCATCATCGAGAATATCCTGCGAGAACGCGGGGCGACCCCCCTCGGTTTTTTCAGTTGGGCCCCCATCGGGATCGTCGTGTTAGCGATTAGTATCCTGTTCACGCTATCGATCGGACGCGACCTGTTGAGCCGGCAACGTTCGGAAGAAGACGCGGGGGACGGGTCGCTGAAAGTGACCGACACGATCGCCTCCTACGATCTCGAAAACCGTTGGCATCGGTTATCTGTCCCGGCCGGCTCGTCCCTCGTCGGTCATTCGGTGGCCGAAATGCAACCCCTCCTACGCGATCGTTTCGGACTCGTTCTCGTGGGTTTTGAAAAACACCGGCCGATCAAAACCGAGTTTTCTCCCGCTCTTCCGGAAACGATCTTCGAGGCTGACGATATTATCTTTACCCTCGTCGGCGGGGAACGATTGCCGGAACTGCGCGACGATTACGGGTGTCGGGAGGTGGGATCGCTCGACGAGCGACAACGCCAAGAGGCACTACAGGATATGGGCGTGGCCGAGGTGATGCTATCCCCGGAATCGAAGGCGATCGGCAAACCCCTGAGCGAGCTAGAAATCCGCTCGCGCTACCGTTTGAGCGTACTGGCGCTCCGCCATCGCGGCCGTCCCCTGATCGATAATCTACGGGGGCAAGTTCTCGATTTCGGCGATACCCTGCTGGTGGGCGGCCGGTGGGAAGATATCGATCGCCTGCGGGACGAGCGCGATAACTTCGTGATCCTGAACCTGCCCGCGGAATATCGAGAGCGATTACCGGCCCGCGGTCGGGCCCCGATCGCCGTGGCGATTCTGCTCGTGATGGTCGCGATCATGGTCTTCCAATCCCTGCCCAACGCGGCGGCGGCCCTGATCGCCGCGTTGGCGATGGTCGCTGGCGGTTGTGTCCGTCTAGATAATCTCTATCGGGCGATTAGTTGGAAAACGCTGGTGCTGATCGCCGGAATGCTTCCCCTCGCCACGGCGCTCTCGAAAACGGGCGCGACCACCCTAATGGCCAATGGATTGGTCAAGGCGTTAGGTTCCCTCGACGCGATCTGGATGCTCGGCGCGGTGTTCCTGATTACCGCGCTGGTCGGTTTGTTTATCTCCAATTCCGTGACCGCGGTTCTGATCGCCCCGATCGCCATCGAGGCCGCGGACGCTTTACACGTCTCGCCCCAGGCCTTCGCGATGACGGTGGCGATCGCCTGTTCCGCCTCCTACGTTACCCCCGTATCCGCGCCGGCGAATATGTTGGTCATGGAGCCGGGGGGCTATACCTTCGGGGATTACGTGAAGGTCGGTCTGCCTCTGCTCCTACTGACCGCGATCGCTACCGTCGTCTTGGTCAGGATATTGTTCCCCCTCTGAGCCGACGGGAACCGTTGCCGTAGTTTCGCCCCCGTCAAAACCACGTCCGATCGCCACCCTCCGACACACGGTTACAACCCCGTCTTTCTACCCCCTGTAAACGATGTTAAATTTTTCTCTCCCGATCGGTTTCCTGACCCTGATTTCCCTATGGCCGAACCCGAACCTCCTCGCGCGAGCGGAAACCTGTATCCCGCTTCCCGTACTCGGCGGTCAGGGGAGCGAGGTAACGAAATCGGTCTCGCAACCGACGATCCCGAGTCCTCTCGGCATCGACATCACCCGCAATAATTGGAATACCGATTGGGCGGTACCGACCGATCGTCGGTTCGATCGTTTCGTGGCGACGATTACCGCGCCCGGTGGGGGTTCTTTCGACATCAAAATGTATTTGAAATACAACGATGGAACCACCGGGGAATTCTTCAATACCGCGGGCGCGCGACTCCAACCCGGACAGCCGCTCGTGATTAAAGCCGAAAATCGACCGGGCGATGAACCCTATCAGGTCAATCTGTTTATCGGCGGCGTGAATTATTTCGGGAATACCTATACGGCTTCCGTCGTCGGTTGTTATCGATAAAATCTATCCCTAAAATTGGGCGATCGATCCTTGTGAGGAGTGAAAAAATCATGCCATTCTCGAAATACAGCTTTCCGATCGGGACTGTACTCGGTTTATCCTTTCTCGTCCCCGGCGCGCTCGCCGAACCGATCGACGGCGGAAAAGCGATCGATCCCGCGCCCGTCCCGCCTTCCTTCTGCGAGAGGTTCACCCCCCTGACCAACACCGTTTCCCCGACCTTTCCAGAATCGAACGCGACCGTTTTGGAAAGGCCCGATAGCGCTTGTGCCGGAGATCTCGCGGGAGTGGGAGATCCGGTAGTTCAAACGACCCCACCGACGGAACCCGCCCCGACAGAAACCCCGATCGAGCCAACGCCGACTCCCGAACCGAAGAAAGCGGAAGGCTGGCGGATTAATTTCCAGCCCTACGTTACCGTTCCGATCAATACCTACGGAAGCGCGACGGCAAGAGGGCGTACCGTGAATTACCATCTCGATCTCGGAGAGCTATTAGACTCGCTCCGGGTGACGGGTAGCGCGCGCGTGGAAGCGTGGAACGGTCGTTTCGGTTTGATTTTCGACGGCTATTACGCCAGTTTAAAAAACGTGATCGACCTACAACGGACGAGGGTTCGAGAACCGAATTTTATCGATGCCTTAAATTGGTTACTGAGTCGGGACGCGAACGGGAGAATTCAAAAAGCGATCGATGGACTCGAAGGGATCTCTCGGGCGACCGACACGATTCAAGGATTACAAGAAGGCGCGGCCTTTCAAGAAGCTGAAAACAAAGTTCGGGAGTTACGGGAGGATCTCGCCCGTAAAGCCGAACAATTAAGCCAATTACAAACGGCGGCCGCGGATAAGCGGGAGAGTGTACGGGAAGAGGTCACTCGAAAGGCGGAACAATTACGCGAACTCGAAGCGGCGATCGACAACGCTCGGGAACGTTTTCAAGAAGAGGTGGTTCCGAAAATCGATCGACTGCGCGAACTGAAAACCACCCTCGAAGGAATTCGACAGGAGGTTCGGGAAGAGGTCGATCGAAAAGCCGAACAGTTAACTCAATTTAAGACGGAGCTTGACAGTCTTCGAGTCCAATTGTCCGAACGAGAAAATACCTTACAAGATCTGGTCGTAAAAATTCAAGATCTCCCCGCGGTGGATATAGGCGAGATTCGGGATAATATCGATATTAAAGATCTTCGCGAGTTACAAGATAAATTACAGGAATTACCGAAAGAAGGATCTTTTGGTGAGCGGATAGGAAATTTAAATGAGTTTAAACAAAAGCTCTCGGAAATCCAAGAAACTCTGGCTAGAGGACAGGAGAAAATTCAAGAATTACGGGAGGTAAAAGATAGCGAGCCGATCCAGCAACTACAAGCGAAGATTCAAGAGTTACGACAGCTAAAAGATAGTGAGCCGCTCCAACAGTTGGAAGAGAAGATTCAAGAGTTACGACAACAAAAAGATAGCGAAGCTCTCCAAAAGCTGGAAGCGAAAGTTCAAGAATTACAACAATTAAAAGATAGTGAACCACTCCAGCAACTGCAAGCGAAAATTCAAGAGTTACAACAGCTAAAAGATAGCGAACCGCTCAAACAACTGGAAGAAAAAATTCAGAACGCCCGTGAATCGATCGATTCGATCGTTCAAAGACTGAAACAGCTTCAAGAATTCGCGGAAAATCGAGAGTTACAACAACTCTCCGCCGAGTCCGAGACCGACCTACAATTCGATCAGGGGATCTACGATTTCGCCGTCAGTTACCACATCGGCGATCCGATGAGTCAAGAACTGCCCGAAAAACCGTCTAATCGAGCTTTTCCTTTAATTTGGTTCCAACCCTACGCGGGCGTTCGTCTCAATAGCCTCAGTATCAATATCGATCAAACGCTTACGGTACAATTATCCAGTACCCTCGTCAACTCCACCCAAACCTTCCAACAGAGTTTTAATCAGGGGAGAACTTGGTTTGAACCCCTCCTCGGTGGTAAATTCGGGGTACAGGTGTCCGACCCGATCACCCTGTGGCTTCGGGGCGACGCTTCCGGTTTCGGGCTGGCCGGGGAGACGGATTTCAGTTGGAATTTCCTCTTCGGAATGGATTGGTGGGTTAACCGCAAAATCTCCCTGCAACTCGCCTACCGTTTCTACGGCATCGAGTATAAAAACGGCAGTGGCGATAACGCGTTCGGCTTCACGGAAAACTTTAACGGCCCCTTTCTCGCCGCTACCTTTCATTTTTAAAGAACCGATCGACGCTCGCCAAGAACTAACCACGGCCCGGATACTCACTTTACCCCCCTACTTTCGCCAATGAGTCAATTACCCTTCCGTTTTCCGATTTTCCGAAAAAAAGGATTCCGTAGAGCCACTTCCTTTCTCTTCGGTACTTTACTGGCCGGTCTCACCGCCCTCCCGCTCAGAGCGGCGGAGGAAATCGATTTTGTTTACACTCCCTTCAATTTTTCCCTGCCGGTCGCCTCTCTAGAAGCCTTCGCCCGCGAGGGTAAGATCGATCCTTCCCTGCGAACCTATCTCTCGTTCGCGACTCCCGAAGAAAGAGAAGAATTCCGAAAACTTTTAGTAAGAAAAGTTGACATAGATCCCGTTTTAATTTCTCGCTTTTTTAATAGCGAGATGGGAGCGGCTATGCTCTACCGCTTGGGGAAAGGAATCACCATTCAAGGGGGGATCAACGGGAAATACGCGCTCCGGGGGGCGATCGTTAGCGCCGCTTTCGATAAGGAGGGATTAACCTTATTAAATGTCCTGAAAAAATTCCCGACGAATATGCAGATCGAGGGGGAATTAGTTCTAGGCTTGGCGGAAGCGATCGATTACGCCGTTTATGTAGCGGAAACTTTCACGAAAAATATGCGCGCCTGGACGGCGGAAGAAGCGGCCGCGGTCAAACCCCCGATCGATTTCGCCACCCTGCCGGATCTCCGCCAACGGGGACAATTCGAGGTTCGCAAAGAGACTTGGAACCTAACCGATAGTAGCCGGAATCGGAGTTTTTACGTCGATGTTTATATCCCGAAAACAGCGCGCCCTGGTAAAACCCCGGTCGTTGTTTTCTCCCACGGTTTAGCCTCCCGGCCGGAAGATTTCGCCACCGCGCTCGAACATCTGGCCTCCTACGGATTTGTCGTCGCCGCGCCGCAACATATCGGGAGCGATACGCTCTATCTAAAAGGGATGCTCGCGGGATATAATCGAAATATTTTCGATCGCGATGAATTTATCAATCGACCCAAGGATATCAGTTTCGTCATCGATGAATTAGAAAGAAGAAATGCGAATCAATTCGGAGGGAAACTAGATTTAACGAACGTGGGAGTCGGGGGACATTCTTTCGGCGGATACACGGCCATAGCGATCGCCGGAGCGCAGATCGATTTCGAGAATTTAGAACAAGATTGTAACCGTCCTTACTTCGGTTTGAATATCGCGATTCTTCTCGAATGTCGCGCCCTAGAATTGCCCCGTCAAGTGTATAATTTCCGCGACGATCGAGTCAAAGCCGTCTTCGCCGCCAACCCGGTGAACCGTAGTATTTTCGGACAGAAAGGACTGGAAAAAATTACCATTCCCATTCTCTTGGGTTCGGGGAGTTACGATCCCGCCGCTAATCCGATTTTCGAGCAGGCGATTCCTTTTACCTGGTTAAAAGCGCCGGATAAATATCTGGCGATGGTCGAGGGACAGGCTCACGTTAATTTTACCAAACTCGATCCGGGCATCGAGAAAACCCTCGATTCCGTGGCCGAATTAACGTTACCGAGTCAAAACTTAATCGGTGAATACGCGGGCGCGCTGTTAGTATCCTTTTTCGAGGTGCATCTCGTCGGAAATGAACAATTCCGTCCTTACTTGCGTTCCGACTACGCCGAATATATGGCTAAGGGACAACAGTTTAAATTGGATTTCATCTCCGCCGCTTCCGCCGATAAATTGACGGAGTTGGTCAACAAACTCCGCGTGGAACGTTAATCATTCGGCGATCCGCTAGGTGGGAAACTCGATCACGATCGAACGAAACGAGTGGAGGGAAAAAACCATGATCGCTCGCTACCTTCTGGCATGGATACCGATGATCTTTATCGGAATTCTCAACGGTATCCTACGAGAGACCACCTACGGAAAATATTTCCACGAGTTACGCGCCCACCAGATCTCGACCGTTACGGGAATTGTTCTCTTCAGTGTCTATATCTGGTTTCTGACCCGTCTGTGGGGTTTGGAATCGGCCGGACAGGCGATCGCTGTCGGCGCGATCTGGTTATTATTAACGGTAACGTTCGAGTTTTTATTCGGTCACTACATCGCGGGACATCCGTGGGGAAAACTGTTCGCGGATTACAATCTTCTCGCGGGACGGGTCTGGATTTTCGTTCTCGTGACGATAGCGATCGGCCCGTTCCTATTTTATCGATTTTCTCCCTGAATCCATGAATCGCGTTCTCGATTAATATATTCTCGCGTGTCGATCGCTTGCCAAATTTCTTTACCCGATCCCTCTAATTCCAGAATACTACGCCTCCCATTAACCGGTAAAGTGTACCGATAAACGGTAGACGATATTCCGTATCTGAACTAATTCGGGATAATTCGTGTCGATCGGCCAGGATTTGCAACCGATCGATCACTTCGGGAGGCAGATTATCGATCGCGATCGAACTCATTCCCCGAACCCTCCGATTGACTCCAGCTTACCCCTTGACGATCGCCCCGAAGTCCGCCAGAACCCGCGCGTGATTCCGCAGTAAACCGAGGAGATTCAGACGATTCCGACGGATATCGGCATCTTCCGCCATCACCAGCACACTATTCTCGCCGTCGAAAAATTCCGCCACCACCGGCGCGATTTTCGCCAATCCGGACACGAGACGCTGATAATCGCGTTCGGCGCGCGCGGCGCGGGTTTCGGGAACCAAGAAGACGATCTCGTTGTAAAACGCGCCCTCGGAAGACTTCTCGAATAAACCCGGCTCTACCAATCCCGTCGGATCGAGAGTGATCGTATCGAGATCCCCTTTCTCCGCGAGACGGGTCGATCGATTCACCGTCTCGTAAATGGTTTCCAATCGTCCATCCTCGCGGATCGCGGACAGGAACAAGGCCCGATCTCGCGTGTCCAGTAAATCCTGTAAGGCCCGGCGCGCGTATTCCGGGTCATTTTCGCCGACAACCGCTTTTACTAGGTCTCGATCGATACTTAACTCGTCCGCTAACAGCGTTTCTAGCCGTTGCTGGAAGAAGCTATAAATCGCGGGCGCGGGGGATTCCTTGTCGGGATGCGCGGTGACGAAATCGGTCGCGGTTTGGTCGATTAACGCCGCGAGATCGATCGCCAGGCCCGCGTCCCAGGTGATGCCGATAATCGCGTTGGCGGCGCGTCGGAGGGCGAAAGGATCGGAAGAACCGGTCGGGATCATCCCTAAGCCGAAAATTCCGACTAATGTATCGAGTCGATCGGCGATACCGACCACGCGACCGGTGATCGTCGAGGGGTACACGTCCCCCGCGCCCCGCGGTAAATAATGCTCGAAAATCCCGCGCGCGACGATTTCCGGTTCCCCGCTGGCGAGGGCGTATTTTTCCCCCATCACGCCCTGTAATTCGGGGAATTCGTAGACCATTTGGGTGACGAGATCCGCTTTACACAGCATGGCGGTGGATTCTACATCCGATCGCTGTTTTTCATCGAGACGTAACTGGTCGGCGATCGATCCCGCGATCTCCATGATCCGATCGACCTTATCGCGCATCGTCCCCAGTTCCTCCTGAAACGTCACCGTCTCTAACTGGGGTAGGAAACTCTCTAACGGTTCATCTCGATCGGCCTGGTAGAAAAAGCGCGCGTCCGCCAGTCTCGCCCGGATAACTCGCTCATTTCCCGCCGAAATGATCGCTTTTTTAGCGGGATCGCCGTTAGAAATGGCGATAAAGGAAGCGGATAACCCCTCGCTCGTTTTCACGGCAAAATAGCGTTGATGCGTCACCATCACGGTGATGATCACTTCCGGGGGTAACTCCAGAAATTCATCGTCGAACTTACCGACGATCGCCGTGGGATACTCGACTAAATTGGTCACTTCGGCGAGTAAATCTTCGGAAATTTCGGCTTTCCCGCCGATTTCTCCGGCTAACGCGTTGACCTGAGATTCGATCGATTGCCGACGTTGCCCCGGATCGGCCTCGACGTAAATCGATCGCAGGGTAGATAGATACGCTTTCGCGTCGGGGATCGCCGCCGATTCCGGGTGTAAAATACGATGGCCGCGGGTGAGGCGATCGCCCTGTAACGCGGTCGATCCGTTGATTAATTCGATCGGTAGTACGTCCGCGTCCAGCAGGGAAACCAACCACCGGATCGGTCGGGGAAAACGCAGATCCCCGTCTCCCCAACGCATAAAGCGCCGGCCTTCTAATTTACCAATCCAACGCGGGATTAATTCTTGTAGGATTTCTTGGGTGGCGCGGCCGGGGATTTTTTTCTCGATAAAGACGAATTGCCCCTTATCGGTGTCGCGGAGGACGAAGGAATCGATCGAGACTCCCTGTTTACGGGCGAACCCTTCCGCCGCGGGAGTCGGTTTTCCGTCTTTATAGGCGGTACTCGCCGGTGGTCCCTTGATTTCCTCGGTTCGATCGGCCTGTTGTCCCGGTAGCCCGGCGATCGACACGGCCAGACGACGCGGGGTTCCGTAGATCTCTATACTCGCGCTCGTTAAAGATTCCGCTTCTAAACTCTTGGATACCTTTTCCCGTAACTGTTCGATCGCGCTATCGACAAAATCCGCGGGCAGTTCTTCCGTACCGATTTCGAGTAAAAAATCCATCTGTATTGGCCGTGTCTATTCTTCACCAATATTCAAGGCTAACATAGAAGCTCGATCGCTCCCCGGATTTTCCCGAGTCTCTTCCGTTATGCGGGAGAGATTAAAAAAGTAGACTTTCGCGCCTGTACACTAGATAGTCAGCGGACTTTCAGAAAAAGCGAGGCTCGAAAGTCAAATCCAACTAAAAAATGGCTTTTTAAAGACTATATAGCGAAAGAATACACTTTTTGTACCTTCCCGATCTCTTGAATTCTCCTGTCTCCTCCTGCCTCCTGCCTCCTGACTCCTATTCTGGCGAACCTTACCCCTCTCGGATCTTTATGCTCTCTCGATCGCTCGTTCCCCACGCCGGCTACCATTGGGATGGTGTGACCGATCGCTTTTTCGAGGGATGGTATTTCCGTGTCGCCCTGCCGGAATTGGGGGACGGATTCGCGTTCATGTATTCTATTCAAGATCCGAAGGGCGATCGGGTCAATAGCGGCGGCGCGGTACAGATTCTAGCGCCGGGCGATCGCTATCTCTGTCGCACCTTTCCCGATACCCGGAAATTCTGGGCGACCCGTTATGAGTTAGGATTAGGACATTGGCGAAGAACGGGCGTGAAAGGCCGTCCCCGCTATCTCGATCCCGAAGAGTTCGAGAATTCCATTGAAGAAGGCTATCAGGCAACCTTAACATATCATCGCGGACGGGTACACGATCCGGTTACGGGAAACATCTGTCAATGGTCGTATTCTGTAGAACCGATCTATACGTGGGGGAGTCCGCGACGGCCCCCGAAAGCGACCGCCGGTTTATTGTCCTACCTACCGATCGCCGATCCGGGCTGGCAAATTCTGCTCGCGAGTGCCGTGGCGACCGGTTATATCGACTGGATGGGCGATCGCTACGAATTCCATCGGGTTCCTTTTTATAGCGAGAAAAATTGGGGGTATTCTTTTCCCGATCGATGGTTCTGGATTAACGGTAACGCGTTCCCCGACCACCCGGATTTAACGATCACCGCGGTCGGTTCCACGCGGAAGCTTTTCGGATTTACCGAAGAGGTGGGAATTATCGGCATTCATTACCTCGATCGATTCTATGAATTCGTTCCCTGGAACTCTCGCGTTTGTTGGCGGGTGGATACGTGGGGATCTTGGGAAATGAGCGCGGAAAACGAGGGATATCGCGTCTATCTCGTCGGGAAAACGGAACATCCTCCCGCGTCGGTTCGCGTCCCCACCGAAAACGGCCTCACCTTTCGCTGTCTCGATACGCTCCGGGGCGATTTATATTTGAAACTGGAAGATTATTGCGGCGGCCTCGTTCTAGAGGGTCGAACCTCGCTCGCCGGGCTGGAAATCGGCGGTATCTGGCCCGATCGCTGGCGGAACGACGGGTAACATTGTTGACATCGGCATCGATCGAGATCTTCCCTTCGACGGGTTCGGAGGGACGAACTTCGCGTGAAAATCTCACGGGAAACTCACGATCGCTCTCTACAATTCAAAGATAAGAATTCGCCGGAGATCGCGCGGAAGTTTACCCCTATTTACTTTTCAGAGTGCATGAACCTGTCAGAAACCACATCGGAGTCGATCGAGATTCACACCTCACAATACAGGAGCCTGTCAGAGTCCGCGCCGGACTTGGAAGCGGTCTTGGCATATCTTAAACGCGAGCGGGGTTGTGACTGGACGGGATATAAACGCTCGACCTTACTACGGCGCTTCCGGCAGAGAATGCGAGCGCTTCAAATCGAGACCTATTCGGACTATTTACAGTATTTACAACAAAATCCGGACGAGTATTCCGCCCTTCTCGACGAGGTGCTGATTAATTTCACCGGTTTTTTTCGTGACGCGGACGCGTGGGATTATCTGGACGGGGAAATTATCCCGCGGGTGATCGCCGGTAAGCGTCCCGATGAGCCGATCCGGATCTGGAGCGCGGGTTGCGCTACCGGCGAGGAAATTTACAGCCTGTCGATCCTGTTCGCGGAAGCTCTCGGGATCGAAGCCTGTTGTCAACGGGTACGAGGCTACGCGACCGACGTGGATGAAGCCGCTATTTCCCGGGCGCGGGAGGGGGTGTATCGCGAGCGAGAGATCGCGCCGATCCCGGAGGATATGCTGGCGAAATATTTTACCCGTTCGGAACGGGGCTACGTTTTTCACGATCGATTGCGACGGGCGATCGTTTTCGATCGTCACGATCTGACGCGGGACGCGCCTCTACCCCGGATCGATTTACTGGTCTGTCGCAACACGCTGATCTATTTCCGCCCGGAAATTCAAGATTCCCTTTTCCGTGGCTTTTACCGCTCGTTGAATCCTTCCGGCTATCTTTTTTTAGGAAAATCCGAACTGTTTATCGATCGGGAGCCTATTTTTCAGCCCTTCGCTCTCGGACACCGGGTTTATCGTAAAGGAATGGCTCCGGAATGGGAAGATCGACCGACTTCGATTCCCCCCGTCACCCCGGAAATCGATCGAACTTTCCCCCGCGATGATTTCTGGCGAACCGCGTTCGAGAGTCTCCCCATCGCGCAACTGGCGATCGATCGCGACGGTCGTTTACTCGACGCGAACCCGCGGGCGAAACGCTTATTCGGCCTGACTTCCGACGATCGCGGCCGGCCTTTTTCCGAACTCGCGCCGGGACGGTTAATCGCTTCCCGTATGCGGTGGAAAACTTTTTATCGTCTCCACCGTCCGAGCGCGTTACGGGGTATCGAGTGGAAAACCCCGAGAAAAACGAGATATTTCGATATCTCGATCGCCCCCGTCTTCAACGCGAGTAAACAATCGATCGGTGTTACCGTGGCGTTTCTCGATCGGGCCCGGTAAATTTCGGTGCGCGAGCGATTCGAAATGCAAAAAAATCACGGATTCCCCACTAATCCCACTAATTTCGCGACGCTACCTAAAATCGCCACCACCAGCGCGATCAAGATCCCGCGATTGGTAAACTCCTGATTGTCCACCCGTTTACTTCATCCCTGAACCTCGGCCGATAATTTCTCGTCGAGAGCTTTCATTTCTCCCTTGATCTCGCTCTGTCCGATCTTTAAGTCGGTAACATCTTTTTGAAGCGTGTCGATTTTCTGATTAATCTCTTTTTGAAACGTATCGATTTTCCGATCTACGTTTTTTTGAAGCGTATCGATTTTCTGGTCTACGTCTTTCTGAAGCGTATCGAATTTTCGATCGACACTCTGTTGAAGCGTATCGATCTTCCCGTTCACTTCCTTGATGCTATCCTTAAGTTCCCCGAGAATCTGCGCTAGGGTATAGGGTTCGGTGATGGGGGATTGGCTCATCGGTTTAACTCCTAACGCGTCGGCCTATTTCCCCCATTATCAACCCTTCGGCTCTAGCTCGTCGAGAATAACGAACTGGACGTGATTGAGCGCGAGATCGCCGATCGAAACCCGCGTTTTCGGCACCGGTTGCCCCTCGCTAACCAAGCACTCGAAGGGGATATCTTTCGCGATCTCGGTATGATACCAGGCCAATCCCATGAAAAAGCGATCGGGATAGGGGCCGCCTTCAAAAACATCGTCCGGATTCGACTCCATCGGAACCCAACCGATACCGGGTAGATAAAAT
This sequence comes from Pannus brasiliensis CCIBt3594, assembly GCF_036688125.1. NCBI lineage: Bacteria > Bacillati > Cyanobacteriota > Cyanophyceae > Chroococcales > Microcystaceae > Pannus > Pannus brasiliensis. The sequence continues at coordinate 61,006 of NZ_JBAFSM010000026.1, forward strand.
TCCATCCAAACGTGATTGTAATCCGGTTCGAGGGGGAGACCGCGTTCGAGGGGGTGCGGCGGGCATTTATAGCGTCCCACGGTGCGACAGGCGATCCCGTTGAGACGGCAGAGGGCGAGCAGTAAACCGACATACTCACCGCAGGAACCGACCCCGCGCCGTAGGGCGATATCCGGGGTGTCAATATGCGGTTTTATACCGTAAGAAAGGCGATCGTAAACGTAATTCCGAATACTATAAACCTTGCGTAAAAGATTGGTTTCCCGACCGATCGCTTCCTCGGCGGCGCGTTGGATAATCTCCGTATCCATCGCCAGATCGTCATTATCCACCAGATACTTTTGATCGAATCCCTCGGGTAGTTCCGGCGGGTTCTCGCAGTCGAGGGGGGTGATTTTATATTTAATGCCCCACACTTCTAAAACGACCTTCCAGCCGAAAATACAGCGTTCTTTACCCGTCAGTCGATCGAACTTGAAAACCGCCACCCTCTGCCCGTTTTGCACCTCCTCGACGAAGGGCAATCCCACCGCTTCGACACTGTGAATTTTCTGGCGCGGGGTTTCTAACGGTAACGCGATCCGCCATTCGAGATCTTTCAGTTCGATCGAGTAGAGAGGTTCTAATTCTTCCACGTAGGATAACTCGATTAAATACCCGTTCGAGAGGGCGAAACGTTTTTCCGGATCGTAGTGGAAATAGAGGGGATGGATGAAAGTTCGCGGACGGTAATGCAGTTCGTAATTCTGTTCCGAGTTGGGATTGTCGCGGATAAAGGGTTCCTGGAACGCGTAGGCGACGTAGAGGGTATCGCGGCCGGTTTCGGGATCGACGGAAAACGCGAGTCCCGTGGGCGTTTCAAACGGGGTTAAGACGCTGAAAATCGGTTCGCCGGTGGCCCGATCGAGACAGTAAACCGTCTGTTCGATCGTGTCCGATACCCACAATTCCTCGCCGCGAACGGTGAGATTTTCTACCCCGATTCCCGGCGCGTAAAAGCGGGTGATTTCCTTCCCGGATTGGCGATCGAAGATAAATATCTGTCCCGCTCGCTGACTGCTGACATAGAGTGTATCCCCCTGTACGGCGATGCCGTTCGCGGCGTAGGGAAGTCGGGTAAAGAATTTCGGCGTAAAATCGTCCAGGGAGCAGAAATACACGTTCTCCCGCGTCGTGAACCACAACTGATTTTCCCCATCGATCGCCAGTCCCGTCGTCCCGACAAATTCCTGCCAGCGATGGGAATTGACGACGGTGGTGTGTCCCGTGGTTCGATCGATCCGGTAGAGATAGCCACTTTTCGCGTCGATGGCGAATAATCGATCGTCTCGAAAGGCGATGCCGTGAAGGGCGGTAGCGGTGATCGGGCGGATGGTTTTCGAGGAAAACGGGAGATTTTCGGGGGTCATGGTATCGGCCGCGTCGGGAAACGAAAAAGAGATTCTGTTTTGACTAAAATACAGATATCCGTCTTTCAACGATAGCAAAATTATTCGCCCGCGAATGCTCGCGATGAACGGAAATTCGGGAAAAAATGTCAAGAATCGTTACTTACAGTCCCTCGCGTACCCTCGTTCCCACCTACGAATGTTTCAATCGCTGTAGTTACTGCAACTTTCGGACGGATATCGGCGCGGGAACCCCGTTATCCTTACAGCGAGCGCGGGAAATCCTCGCCGGCTTACAGGGAACGGGTATTACCGAGATTTTAATCCTCAGCGGCGAGGTTCACCCGCTATCGGCCGCGCGGGGGGAATGGTTCGATCGCATTCACTCCCTCTGCGAACTCGCGCTAGAGATGGGATTTTACCCCCACACCAACGCGGGAATCCTGACGTTTGACGAGATGGCGCGGTTAAAAACGGTGAACTCGTCGATGGGGTTGATGTTGGAACAAGTCACCCCGACGTTATTAGACACGGTACACCGACACGCGCCGAGTAAAGTTCCGAAAATTCGACTAGAACAATTAGAATTCGCGGGAAAACTACAAATTCCCTTCACCACGGGCTTACTATTGGGCATCGGGGAATCGGAAAGCGATCGGGACGAGACCTTACGGGAGATCGATCGAATCCACTGTCGTTGGGGACACATTCAAGAGGTGATCCTACAGCCCTACAACCCCGGCACGCGGGAGAGTTGGGATAAAGCCGCGTTCGATCCCCGGCGATTACCGGAACTCATCCAGCGAGCGCGGCAGATTTTGTCCGCGGATATCGTGATCCAGATCCCGCCGAATTTAGTCGCCGATTTTCGCTTTCTCCTCGACTGTCTGGAAGCGGGAGCGAGGGATCTCGGCGGTATCGGCACGATCGACGAGGTAAATCCCGATTACGCCTATTTACACCCCGATATCCTCCGGGAAAAGTTAGCGCGGGAGGGTTGGACACTCGTTCCCCGACTCCCGGTTTATTCCTGATTCCCGCCGTTATATATCACGTTTTAAATTAAATGTCAACTACCCCGATAGGTACTGTAAGCCCACGGGGACGCGAGTAGGGGAACATGATAATGAGCGCTCGCATCGCTAATCCCGAAGCGAATCGGGACGAGATCGAGAAACGGGGGATCGATCGATCCTTGAAAATACTCTCCCACCGCGAACACCAGTTCGTACACCCCGATCGACAATTCTTCCCCGCTTAATAGAGGGGAATCGGTGCGTCCGTCCGCGTTCGTCCGGACGGTTTTTAATAAAGTTCTATCGCCCGAGATTCGATCGATCGCCCATAATTCGATCGATATACCCGCCGCGGGACGGCCTTTCTCGATATCTAAAACGTGCGTGGTAAGTTTACCCATAATCTACCGGAGGAAATCTTTTATTATGTCTTATTCGATCGAATCGCTCAATCAGATGGACGAAGCCGCTTTCGTGTCCGCTCTCGGCGCTATCTTCGAGGATACCCCGGAAATCGCCCGCGAAACTTGGCAATATCGACCGTTTACCGATGTTAACTCGCTTTATACACGAATGATCGCCATTGTCAACGCTTTTTCTCTAGAAGAAAAGTTAACGCTAATCCGCGCCCATCCCGACCTCGGCACGCGGGCGAAAATGGCGGACGCGTCGGTGAAAGAGCAGGCCGGGGTGGGACTCGATCGCTTAACTCCCGAAGAGTTCGATCGCTTTCAGTCGCTCAATCAAGCCTATCGCGATAAATTCGGCTTCCCGTTTATTATCGCCGTGAAAAACCACACGAAAGAATCGATTCTCGATAATTTCGAGGAAAGATTGTCGAATGAAGTCGGGGAGGAGATCGATCGAGCGATCGCCGAGATCGGTAAGATCGCCGGCTTCCGTCTCGCGGACACCGTGAGCGGATCGTGATCCGTGATCAATGTTACAAAATTCCCGTGACCGACTTTGTATACTGTATACAGTCAGGCTCAATCTTAGAAACTATGTACAACTTAAAGGTTGTCATTATCGGCGCGGGAATCGGCGGGTTAACGACGGGGATAGCCCTGCGTCAAGCGGGTTACCGCGTGGAAATCCACGACAAAGCCAGCGAGTTACGGCCGGCCGGCGCGGGGATCTCCCTGTGGTCGAACGGCGTGAAAGTCTTGAACCGCTTGGGTTTGGGCGATTCGATCGCTCGCATCGGCGGACAGATGGACCGGATGGAATACCGTTCTAATACCGATGAACTCCTGAGTTCGATCGATCTCGATCCCCTCGTACAAACCGTCGGCCAGCGTCCCTATCCCGTTTCTCGAACCGAATTACAGCAAATGCTGTTAGAAGCGTTCGGTATCGAGGATGTACGCTTGAAATCGAAGTGTATCGCCGTCGAGGAAGATCGATCGGGTGTTACCGCCATTTTCGAGGACGGGTATCGCGCCACGGGGGATGTATTAATCGCGGCGGATGGAGTTCACTCGATTTTGCGGGAATACGTGTCGGGAGAGCGGGTATATCCCCGTTACGCCGATTATGTTAACTGGAACGGTTTAGTAGATGCCAGTCCCGAACTGGGAGACCCGAATACTTGGGTTCTCTACGTCGGGGAGGGAAAACGCGCCTCGATGATGCCGGTGGGGGGCGATCGCTATTACTACTTTTTCGGCGCGCCGATGGAAAAGGGAACCACCGTGGAACCCGCGAAACGTGGGGAGGAATTAGCGAATATTTTTGCGAGATGGCCGGAAAAAGTGGGGAAATTAATCGAAAAACTCGATCCCCTACAGACCAATCGTCTAGAGATTCACGATCTCGATCCTTTACCCCGTATCGTTCGCGGACGGGTTGCCCTGTTAGGGGACGCGGCCCACGCTTCCACCCCCACTCTCGGACAGGGAGGCTGTCAGGCAATGGAAGACGCGGAAATTCTCTGTCGTTACCTGATCACCACGAATATCGGGGTAGAGTACGCCCTGAAACGTTACGAGGGGGAACGGAAAGAACGGACGGAAAATCTGGTGTTAAAAGCCCGAAAACGCGCCGATACCATTTATGGCAAAGATCCCGAAGTCACGCGCCAATGGTACGAGTCTTTACGGCAAGAACCGCCGGGGGATGTTATTAATGCCTTAGCGCGAACGATTCTCGCCGGGCCGTTTCATTAGGAGGCAGGAGGCAGGAGGCAGGAGGCAGGAGGCAGGAGGCAGGAGGCAGGAG
>NZ_JBAFSM010000027.1:0-65442 GCF_036688125.1 Pannus brasiliensis CCIBt3594
ACTCCTGACTCCTGACTCCTGACTCCTGACTCCTGACTCCTGACTCCTGACTCCCTAACCACACGACAATTGTTGAATTCCGCAAGAAGTCTGATGACCAAACATATTCTCGTGGTTGATGACGATCCGTACCTGCGGGAGATCGTGGAACTGGCGATCGACTGTTTTACCGATTGGCGGGTCGATACCGCGACGACCGGGGCTGAAGCGCTCCGGAAAGCGATCGCCCGACCTTTCGACGCGATCTTGCTCGATATCTCCCTGCCGGATAGCGATGGGTTCGAGATTTTCGAGTCCCTGCGATCGCTCCCGACCCACCGAACCACTCCCGTCATCGCGCTGACCGCCCAAACACAATCGCTCGATCGACGACGCTTGACCGAGATGAACGTCGCGGGAGTGATCCAGAAACCCTTCGCCTCGGAAATTCTCTGCGAACAGATCGCCAAGATCCTGCGCTGGACGAGCTAGGGAAATCTCGAATCCCGCCGCTTTCCCACGGGTAGCCCCCAGATACAAACTCCGCGATCGATCGGATCGATTTTCTCGATCGAGCGGGGCGTGGTATTATGATAGATTGCAGTGTTTACCTCATGTATCGAAGCCGATGACACTAACCCAAACCCGCAAACAAGAACTGATCGGTCAATTCCAATCCCACGAGACCGACACCGGATCGCCCGATCTACAAGTCGCCCTTCTCACCGAGAGAATCAACCAACTCACCGAACACCTCAAAGCCAACCCCAAAGATCACGCCTCCCGTCGCGGACTGCTCCAACTGATCGGCCGTCGTCGCGGACTACTCTCCTACATCCAGAAAAAAGATCGGGAGCGCTACCAAACTCTGATCGGTCGCCTCGGTATCCGCCGTTAAGCTAAAAAAGCCCCGTACCCCTATGCCTCCCGAATCGAAAAAAGACCGATTACCCTTTGAACCCCGTAAGAATAAGAAAAAAGTCCCGAAAGTCGCCCCCAATGTCGTCGCGCCCGCCGTCGCGCCATCGCCGGCGAAGGAATCCCTTCCCGAAACCAGTCTGAAAGCGATCCCGCGAGTGGTGAGTCAACGCATGGCCCGACGGATGGCCTTTTTCTGTGGCATTCCCACCGCGCTGGGGGTGTCCACTTTCTTTCTCTTTTACTGGATCGTCAGTCACGACATCCTGGAACTTCCCTCTTACGTGGCTTTCGTAGTCAGTTTAAGTTTGTTCGGGCTGGGGTTTATCGGTTTGAGTTACGGGATTTTCTCGGCTTCTTGGGACGAGGATCGGCCCGGATCGTGGCTGGGATGGGAAGATTTTAAAGCCAATTTCGGCCGCACGATCGCCGCGTGGCGATCGGGGAAAAAAGAAGTGGAAGAAAACTAGAGGATTTCGCTCGATCGTTCCCGAAAAAGTTTACAGAATCTCTATATCTCTATAACAGCATAAGGTCAACGCCCATGATTGTCGTGATGAAAGTAGGTTCCCCGGAAAGCGAGATCGATCGGGTCTGCGCCGAGTTCCAAAATTGGGAATTAAGCCCCGAAAAAATCGTCGGGAAACATAAAGTCGTGATCGGTTTAGTCGGGGAGACCCGAGAACTCGATCCCCTCCAAATCCAGGAATTTAGCCCCTGGATCGAAACCGTCCTCCGGGTCGAGCAACCTTTCAAACGGGCGAGTCTGGAATACCGCCACGGCGAGTACAGCGAGGTGATCGTTCCCACCCCCAACGGCGACGTGGCGATCGGGAGAAATCATCCCGTTAACATCGTCGCCGGCCCCTGTTCGGTGGAAAACGAGGCGATGATCGTGGAAACCGCCAAACGGGTCGCGGCCGCCGGCGCGCAATTCCTCCGCGGGGGAGCCTTCAAACCCCGTACCTCTCCCTACGCGTTCCAGGGCCACGGCGAGAGCGCGCTGGAGTTACTGGCCGCCGCTAGAGACGCGAGCGGGTTGGGTATCATCACCGAGGTCATGGACGCGGCCGATCTCGATGTCATCGCCGAGGTCGCCGACGTGATCCAGGTCGGCGCGCGCAATATGCAGAATTTTTCCCTATTGAAAAAAGTCGGCGCGCAGTCGAAACCGGTTCTCTTAAAACGCGGTATGGCGGCGACGATCGAGGATTGGCTGATGGCGGCGGAATACATCCTCGCGGCGGGAAACAGTAACGTGATTCTCTGCGAGCGCGGTATCCGCACCTTCGACAGCAAATACACCCGTAATACCCTAGACCTGGCGGCGATTCCCGTATTACGCACCCTGACCCACCTGCCGATCATGATCGATCCCAGTCACGGGACGGGCAAATCGGAATACGTGCCGACGATGGCGATGGCTTCCCTCGCGGCCGGCGCGGATTCCCTGATGATCGAGGTACACCCCACCCCCGCGAAAGCGCTCTCCGACGGGCCGCAATCGCTGACCCCGGAAAGATTCGATCGACTGATCACCGAGTTAGCGGTCGTCGGCAAGGCGATCGGGCGTTGGCCGCAAGTGCCGGTAGCGGTATAACGGTAACGGGAGGGGGATTATCCCCCTCTTTCCGTACCCGAATTTCCGGTACGCTTATCCGTAAGATATCGATCGATCTCCATCGCGAGCGGTATTCACGAACATTTCACCTGAACCCCACCCCACGAAGCATTATGGCACAAGGACAAGGATTCGGATTCGGCCTCGGCAAGATTAAAGAACTGCAAGAAGCGTTCAAAAAAGCCCAGCAAGTCCAAGAAGGAGCCAAACAACTCCAAGAAGAACTGGAAAACATGGATATCCTCGGCGAGAGCGAGGATGGACTGGTGAAAGTCTATCTCAGTGGCAACCAAGAACCCCGAAGCCTGGAGATCGATCCTTCCCTCCTCTCCCAAGACGCGACGGTGGTTTCGGCCTCGATCCTACAGGCGATGAAAAACGCCTACATCGCCTCGACCGACACCATGCGATCGAAGATGGAAGAACTCACCAGCGGGTTAAACATCCCCGGCATCTAGCGTAAAATAGAAAGTTGGACTCACGATCGGGAGGCGTTCAACTTTGCTTACTCTGGGTGTCAATATCGATCACGTCGCCACCATTCGCCAAGCGAGACGGACGGTAGAACCCGATCCCGTAGCGGCCGCGGTCTTGGCCGAGATGGGAGGGGCCGATGGGATTACCATTCACCTGCGCGAGGATCGCCGCCATATCCAGGATCGGGACGCGCGGCTTCTCCGGCAGACGGTGCGAACTCACCTGAATCTGGAAATGGCGCCGACCGAGGAAATGATCGCCATCGCCCTCGATATTAAACCGGATTACGTCACCCTCGTCCCCGAGAGACGCGAGGAAGTGACCACGGAAGGCGGCATCGATATCGTCGGCAATCTCGATCGATTCTCCTCGGTGGTCGATCGATTGCAGTCCGCCGGAATCCCCGTCAGTTGGTTTATCGATGCCGATCCCGACCAAATTCACGCGTCGGCGAAAACGGGGGCGAAATTTATCGAACTGCATACGGGGAAATACGCGGAAGCGAGCGGGGAGATCGATCGCGATCGGGAACTAGAAATCCTGAAAAACGGCTGTGAGTTGGCGGTTTCCCTCGGTTTACGGGTTAACGCGGGGCATGGCTTGACCTATTGGAACGTGTATCCCGTGGCCTGTATACCGAATATGGAAGAATTGAATATCGGTCACACGATTATCAGCCGGGCCGTGTTCGTCGGTTTAGAACGCGCCGTCCGGGAGATGAAGCTGGCCATGCGAGGCGAATTTTAATCAAACTTAGGATCGACAATCATGACAACTTATTATTATTTGGTAGCGAGTCAGAAGTTTTTGTTTGAAGAGGAACCCCTCGAGGAAGTTTTCAAGGAAAGAGTTCGCGATTATCAAGACAAAGGAAAAGAAATCGATTTCTGGCAAGTCAAACAACCCGCGTTTCTAGAAACCCCCGCGTTCGCCGAAATCAAGGCGAAAACCCCGCAACCCGCCGCCGCGATCCTTTCTTTAAACGAGCAGTTTATCACCTGGCTGAAACTGCGTCTAGAATACGTGGTAACGGGTGAATTCGAGGCTCCTTCCCCCAGTATTCCCGATCCCTTAGCGTCGAAAGCTTAATCGAAATCCCCCGTTTTATTGACTTCGAGGTTCACTAGAACGGGGAATTTATTTTCGGTCAATAAATTTTTAAAGTTTGATAGGCTGACTATCTGCACGCTCTTGGTGTTGGGGTTCGTCGCCCCGATTCAACCGATCGAGCTACTAGAAAAATTTCCATTTACCCTCGAATTCTTGCAGTATCTCTTCGGGTAAAGGCTCGTCGAAATCATCGGGAACGGTAAATTCTCCCGCGCACAATCCGAAAGGTCGTAACGGTTTATCGGTAGATTTAACAGCTTCTCGTGTTTTCTTTCGCCGAATTTTCTTCATTTTCATCTCGTGCGAGTTCTTGCCAAGATTTTAGAAAGTTTTGTCTGATTTCCCCGCCATCTTCTCAGTTTTTCCGTACTATCGATCGATCTCCGCGCGCGTTACCCTCACCATCTTAACGTGAGGGATGCCAGCCTCGTCGAATCGATCGCCCACCACCTCGAAGCCTAATTTCTCGTACAATCCTTTCACGTATTCCTGCGCGTTGATAACGACGCGCGACGTGTCCGGATTATTAGAAGCGAGATCGATCGCCCGTTCCATCAACCGCCGACCGATTCCCGAACCCCTCGCCGATTTCAAAACCGCTAACCGCTCGATTTTCGCGGTTTCCTTATCTAAGTTCCGAATTCTCGCCGTACCGACGGGATTTTTCCCGAAATAGGCTAAAAGGTGCCAGCAATCTTCATCGAGTCCATCGAACTCCAATTCCGCGGGGACTCCCTGTTCCTCTTGAAACACCTCGCGACGGATGGCTTGAATGGCAACTATCTCCTCGGTGTAGGCGACCTGTCGGATGGTGACGCTCATCGATCGACTGAAAAATTAAAAAAGGATAAAGATTGACGGGAAAAACCCGAAAAATGTGTATTGATTAGGTTTTACGGCTGTTAAAAGCGGCAACTTTCAATCGTATCACGACGGCGATCGCTCTGTTCTCTACCCGAAGGAGGATAAGTCACGTAGCGAGACCGCGGCGAATGTTTTCCCGATCGCTCTCCCCCCCCCTCTAGAGGTTTGATTTATTAAAAATTATTTCTATTGGAGAATCCTGACATTAACCGTATATCGGGAGTTCGAGCCGATCGCCCCATCTTTACTAATTGCGAAAGATTCGTAATAATAAAAAAGCCTTGACGGAAGGATAAGGCAATAAAAATCATCAGTCTGGTGTGAGGTAGCCATGAAAAGCTGGAAAACGTTGGCAACAGCCTTCGCTCTCGTCGGTTGCGCGACTCCCGTTCTCGCAAACGGTCTCGACCAATTACAGACGAATCCGATGGCGCAGGTAACGAGCGTGAACCAACTGCGGGACGTATCGCCGAGCGCGTGGGCTTACGAGGCACTGAGAAGTCTGGTCGAGCGGTACGGGTGTATTGTCGGTTATCCCGATCGAACCTTTCGAGGCGATCGCGCGCTGACCCGTTGGGAGTTCGCGGCCGGGTTAAACGCCTGTCTGAATACCCTGGAGAGAATGATTCAGGACGGGGTAGCGGTCGCTAAAGAGGATATCGATAAGCTAAAACGATTAGCCAGCGAATTTCAGAGCGAATTGGCGGCGATGGGCGCGAGAATCGATAACCTAGAAAATCGCGCCGCCTTTCTCGAAGATCATCAATTCTCCACCACGACTAAGTTAGCCGGGGAAGTGGTGATGGCGATGTACGGGGTCGCGGCCGGGGAGAAAAACGGGGGAGAATCGATCCCGCAGGTCCCGGCTTTCGGTTATCGCGCGCGTCTGGAATTAAATACCAGCTTCACGGGTAAAGATTTACTCTATACCCGTCTCGCCACGGGGAATATTCCCGATCTCGCCGAAACCACGGGAACTTTTCAAAGTACCCTCGCCTTCACGCAACCCGACGACAACGATCTCGCGTTAGAAGTTCTCTATTACCGCTTTCCCGTAGCCGAAAATATTAACCTCTGGTTAGAAGCCTTCGGGGGCGCGAAAGACGATTTCACCGACACCCTCAACTTTTTAGACGGGGACGGGGGAAGTGGCGCGCTGTCCTCTTTCGGAACCCGGAACCCGATTTATTATCAGTCCGGTCAAACCGGGCTAGGTTTTCAGGGAAAATTCGGGGTTTTTGAAATCGATGCGGGTTATCTCGCGGGAAATGCCAACGATCCTAACCCCGGTAATGGTTTATTTAACGGTTCCTATAGCACGATTATTCAGTTGGACTATATTCCGAGCGACAATTTCGGTATCGGACTGACCTACCTTCACGCGTATAATCTTCTGGATACGGGAACGGGTAGCCAGCGATCGAACTTTCAATTCTACACCGAAGATCTTTTCGGCGAGCCGGTTCCCACGACTAACGATAGTTACGGGCTAGAGTTTAGTTGGAGAATCGTTGACGGGTTCGTGTTGGGCGGTTGGGGCGGCTATACGAAAGCGACGACCTTGAGTACCCTGGACGGACAGTTAGACCGAGGGACGCTCGATATCTGGAATTGGGCGGTAACGTTCGCTTTTCCCGATCTCTTCAAAGAGGGAAACGTGGCGGGACTTATTTTCGGGATGCAACCGTGGGTGTCGAATTCCTCGATCCGCTTGAGCGATGGAAGCCGGACGAACGATCCGAATACTTCCTTCCATATCGAGGGATTCTATCAATGGGCGATCACGAATAATATCGCCATCACTCCCGGATTAATCGTGATCACCGCGCCCGATTATAACGATAACAATTCCACCCTCGTGATCGGGACGATCCGGACCACGTTTACTTTTTAGTCCGGCAGGAGCGATCGGGGATAGAATCTAGATAAAAAATTCTCTCCCCTTGTCTTCTGTTTATCGTATACTCTTTTAGTTTTCGCCGGCGATCTAATACAGCAGGAATGTCAATTTCTGTTGGTATTCTTTCACCGCGGGGTTATCCATTCCCAAGATATTAAAGATAGCTACGAGGGCTTTTCTGGCTCCATCGCCGCGGTATTTACGGCTTTCCTCGACAATCTGCAAAAATCGCTCCATCGCTTTCTCGTACTCTTCCTGTAGGGCGAATCGCGTTCCCTCGAAAAATAGAGTATCGAGATCGGTTCGATCGCTCGCGTCGGCTAGGGAGAAATCTAACAGGGTTTTCCATCCCGTGACGGCCGGAGTGCTATCGCGGATCGTTTCTAGTATTCGTCTCGCTTCTTCCGGTTTCCCCAGACGGACGAGGAATCGTACCGCTAATAAAGATACCCGCGGTTCCTCCGGGTATTTTTGAAACAGTCGATCGAATCCTTTTTTAGCGGTGGGAAAATCGCCGAGGGAAATCGCTTCTTGAATTTCCGCGAGTCCCGATTCTAGAGTCGATCGCAATCCCAAACGCGAGAAAAGATCCCGCAATTGTTCCTCCGGCAAAGCGCCGACAAATCCGGGCAAGATCTCGCCGTTAGAAACGATCCGCACGTCGGGAACCCCTTCTACCCCGTATTTATTCGCTAGATCGGGATTTTTATCGATATCCACTTTAACGAGCGTGAAATTATACTCGATCGCCAATTTTTCTAACAGGGGACGGACGATCTGACAGGGGCCGCACCACACAGCGTAGAAATCTAGTACGATCGTGCCGAGGTACGATTTCTCAATGACCTCGCTTTGAAAGTTCCCGCTATTTATCTCGATCGAGTATTCCATAATTTCCCTCTTTATTCTTATGAGCTATCAGCTATCAGCTTTTTGGCGTTCGGGCGGGAGAATCGCATAAAAAGGAAGAAATTACCGATAGCCTTTTCCCGAAAAACTCCCCCATCTTCCCATCACTCGCGCGCCCACAAGGCTAATCCTCCCCCGCGTCCTCTCGCCGCGATCGCTCGATCGCCCGTGTAAAAATAGGCGAAAAAGGCTTGTTTTTGAATTCCCGCTCGATCGAATTGCCGCTCGCTTTCTTCCCCTCCGCGAATAAAGCCGGAATATAAAGTTAACCCGAAAACCGTCACCGTCATCCGGGTGAAATCGAAAGCGAGCAGTTTAGGACGCGGGAGAAATTTCGCGGGGCCCGATACGGTTAATTTCAGCGAACCGAATTCTACTTGATTGCGGATCGTTCCCGTTTCTCCCGCGTTTTCCCCGGTTTCCCGACGGGTGTAGGCGATCTGGATTTTCAGCCATCGGGGGACGTAACGACCCGCTCCTAAGACGATTCCCGCCCGGCCGCGCGCTTTTTTCGTCCCCGTGATAAATTGTAATCGCCAAGTCCCGAGCAGGCGATCAAAGGAAATCATTTCTTTGTTTTTCTTCCCCTCTCTCTCCGTTTCTAGAAGGGCTTCGACGAGCTTATCCGCGGGCGGTAGATCCTTTCCGTCCAGTTGACTCGCTCGTTCGAGAATCGAGGTTCGATCGATCGTTCCCGTCATAAGACCTCTCGCGGAATTCAAGGATTGTCGTGTGGTTAAGGAGTCAGGAGTCAGGAGTCAGGAGCGATAACAAAGAATTTTCTGGCTAAAAATCACAGAAAAAGACAATTTATCTTCTACTGATTGTTCTCCCGATCGAAAAACGCGCGAATCGTTGGCGATCTCGCATTGTAACGCGGGAAGGGATTACGTCCGGCGCGAGAAATCGTTAAAAGGGGAGACCTTTACCCGATCGGCCCCGGTCAATTTGTAGCGGAAAGTCGAACGCGATACAAACTCCATCCGGATTCCTTCGGTAGCGTCGGGAGGTCACGGGATGGCAACATAGGGAAGATTCCTTCACGATCGAGACATTATGCCGTTTACCGATCTCTGCCGCTGTTTGATCGGCCTACTGTTCAGTTTTACAGCGATCGCTCCCGTTTTGGCGGAACCGACCCCGAATCTCGACATCGACCCGCGAATTATTCAAGAAAGCCCGACCTTACAGCGTTGGCGAGAGAAAATCCCCGATATCGCCGAGGAAATTCGGAAAGATCCCGCCTTTCGCACCCGTATCCGTTTGGGATACGTGAATTTTCCCTCGTCGGATAACGCGAGCGGTATCAGCGTTGGAGTGGAGGACGTGTTTTTCGGTCGGACGGGGTTAACCCTTAGCGGGGACTATCAGGCCGCGTTTAACGGCGATCGGACGGCGGCGGGCGCGAACGTGCAATACTACGTTTTACCCCTGGGGGATTACGTCAATATCGCGCCGATGGTGGGCTATCGCTATATTCAGACGGGAAATTACTCGACCGACGGGGTAAACGTCGGCCTGAAGCTCAAATTAGCCCTCTCTCGCACCGGGGCCGGCGATATTACGGCGAGTCAGAGTTTTATCTCGCCGGGGGGACAGGACGAGGTGGGAGTAACGACCTTTTCGGTGGGTTACGCGGTCACGAAAAACATCCGTCTCGCGGCGGATATTCAAGCGCAAAATTCCCGCGCGCGGAAAGATAGTACGGTGGGGATCTTTTTAGAATGGATGCCCTAGAATTACCCGGCTCCTTCGGGACGGGTGTAGGGTGTAGGGTGTAGGGGGAAAGGTGAGCGGCAGGGGTTTTCTCGTCGGGGCTAGTTTTCTCGATCTCCGCGCGATTTACCTCCCGACAGTTCACGGCGATTATAAAAGTCGTTTGAACTCTTCGATCGTCAGTCCCGCCTCGTGAACTATCCCGGCCATTGTATAGGCGTTGACCGGATTCGCTCTCGGAATGACGAGAACGCGATCGCCATCGGTCATGGTAATATGTTTCCCCTGTCTAATCACTTGAAAACCCGCCTTTTCAAAAGCTTTAATCGCTCTTAGATGATGAATCCCCGGTAGTTTCGGCATGATTATCCCACTTCTACATACAGCGATTCGGCATCTTTATTTAACTCTTCCACGGTTTCTAAATAGGCTTGGATGGCATCTTTAATATTTTCTAGAGCCTCTTCTCTGGTTTCTCCCTGCGACCAACATCCGGGTAGGCTCGGACACCAGATCGCGTAACCTTCCTCGCTTTCTTTCAGTTTTACTTTATAGCGCATACCTGTAGATATTGGGAAAGACTCTCCGTTATTATAACTCGGTTTTTCGGGACGGGCGCGAATTTACGCTCGATCGAGGGTGCTATCGTTAGCATTCCGGCTTAGAGAGTCTAGGCTAAAAGCGAGAAAGTAAAGACTTTTTCGATCGGATAAAAGTTAAGTTGGGTTTTACTTCGTTCAACCCAACCTACGAGAAAGGATTATCTTTATAATCCGTTAGCCCGATCGCGCGTCTCTCGCGATTACCCTACTTTTCCCCTTTGGTCGGCCCGGCCCAATTCTCGATCGAGCGTTGACGCTCGCGGGCGATAACGAGAGCGTTATCGGGGACATCTTTGGTAATCGTGGAACCCGCGGCCACGGTAACATTTTCCCCGAGAGCGATCGGCGCGACGAGGACACTATTCGCGCCGGTTTTCGTGCCGTTGCCGATGAGGGTTTGATGTTTTTTCACCCCGTCGTAATTGGCGGTAATCGTTCCCGCACCGACGTTTACCCGCGTTCCGAGGGTCGCGTCTCCCAGATAGGAAAGGTGGGCGACATTGGTTTTCTCGCCGAGACTACTTTTCTTGATCTCCACGAAATTTCCCACCCGACAATTCGCTCCGATATTGGCTTCCCCGCGGAGGTGCGCGTAGGGGCCGACACGACAGCCGGAATCCACCTGACTATCAGAAATAACAGAAAAAAGAACGTGAACATTCGCGCCGATCCGACTATTCTCGATCAAACTACCCGGCCCGATCCGACTACCGGCTCCGATAACGGTTTTGCCGCGGAGATGGGTTTGCGGTTCGATAATCGCGTCCGGTTCGAGGATCACGGTATCATCGATCGTCACGCTATCCGGATCGATGATGGTGACTCCCGCGGCCATCCAACGGTCTTTGACGCGGGTTTGTAGGATGGCGTAAGCGGTGGCGAGTTGTTTGCGATCGTTAATGCCGTTAATCTCGCGGAAGTCCTCCACGTCCACGGCCATGACCCGATCGAGATGGGCCACCACGTCGGTGAGATAATACTCGCCCTGATCGTTATTCGGGGTTAATTCCGGCAGGATTCCCGCGAGGGCCGACCAGTTAAAACAGTAGATCCCGGCGTTAACGCGGTGATTCTGACGTTGCGCGTCGGTACAGTCGCGTTCCTCGACGATCTCTTTAACGAGATTCTGTCCGTCACAGAAGACGCGTCCGTAACCTTTGGGATTGGGAAGATTGGCGGTTAACAGCGTGGCCGCGTTACCGTGGCTTTTATGGACGCGGAGAAGGTTTTCTAGGGTTTCCGGGCGCAGGAGGGGAACATCGCCGTTTAAGACTAATAAATCGCCGGAATAGTCCTGGAGATGGGGGATCAGTTGTTGGACCGCGTGACCGGTTCCTAGCTGTTCGGTTTGCTCGACGAATTCGATGCCCTCCCGAGCCTGTAGCGTTTCGCGTACCCGATCGCCCTGATAACCGACGATCACCAGTTTGCGGAGAGGGTTAACCCGATCGCAACTTTCCAGGACGCGTTCGACGAGCGATCGACTGCCGAGGGGATGCAATACTTTCGGAAGATCGGACTTCATGCGGGTTCCCTTACCCGCCGCCAAAATTGCTACCGCTACCATGTATCGTCAGAGGAATGGGTTATCGCGACTGAGTATAGCCTACTGCGTTGCCCCTCGCGTCAAGAATTTTCCCCCCTTCTCGCCTGTGACAGTCGGAAAACCTACCATAAGGGGGTTGGATTTTTAATATTATTAAGGTAATATACACGAATTGAAATAATCGGACATAAAGTTTTTTTAGTAAAAGACAGCGATGACAACTGTACTAACGACCGAATCTAGCGCGCTCAAGCATATTCGTACCGCCTACCAAGTCGATCAACAGGTCAAATACCT
This sequence comes from Pannus brasiliensis CCIBt3594, assembly GCF_036688125.1. Classification (NCBI taxonomy): domain Bacteria; kingdom Bacillati; phylum Cyanobacteriota; class Cyanophyceae; order Chroococcales; family Microcystaceae; genus Pannus; species Pannus brasiliensis. The sequence continues at coordinate 11,940 of NZ_JBAFSM010000027.1, forward strand.
CCATCTCGAGGCGGAAATCGAGGTTCTCCTGCAACAACTGCAATCGCTGAAGCGAAAAAATCAACAAGACTCGATCGCCAACTAAACCGGACTCGCTAGAATTTGATAATCCCACCCTCGACCATCGAGAGGGTGGGATAATATTTTTTTGATGATTGGCCAGGAAACCTATGATTTTTCAACTACAACAGGCTTTCGCCCGCCGGAACGCGCTCAAGGTGATTAGCGGTTTGAATAACCTCGATCGCGCGCGGGTTCTTCCCGTCGTCAAAGCCGCCACGGCCGGGGGCGCGACCTTCCTCGACATCGCCGCCTCTCCCGAACTGGTGCGGGAAGTGAAAACCTTGACAAATTTACCCGTTTGTGTGTCCGCCGTAGAACCCGAATTATTCGTCGCCTCGGTGAACGCGGGCGCGGACCTGATCGAGATCGGGAATTTCGATAGTTTCTACGCGACCGGTCGCCGTTTCGAGGCGGACGAGGTACTGGCGCTCACCCGGCAAACCCGCGCCCTATTGCCGGAAATCACCCTCTCGGTGACGGTTCCCCATATCCTGCCCCTCGACGAGCAGGTACGTCTCGCCGAGGCGTTAGTCGTCGCGGGCGCGGACATCATCCAAACCGAGGGTGGAACCAGTAGCCAACCGACTCACGCGGGCGTTCTCGGCCTGATCGAGAAAGCGGCCCCCACTTTAGCGGCGGCCCGGGAAATCTCCCGCGCGGTGAAGGTTCCGGTGTTGTGCGCGTCCGGCCTGTCGGATGTGACCGCTCCGATGGCGATCGCCGCGGGCGCGTCGGGTATCGGAATCGGTTCGGCTATCAACCAACTCGGTGACGAGGTGGCGATGGTGGCCGCGGTTCGGAGTATTGTCGAGTCGCTGGCGACTTCCGCGGTTCCGGTTCGCGAGTAAGAACCTATTCAGTTTTGGCGCGTTACGTTATCGCTAACGCGTCAACATTTTTTTAAAATGACGAATATCTAATCCAAATTCCGAAGCGCGAAATTGTAGGAAAGCCCGAAGAAGTCCCAACACGATCGACATTTCCCCGATCCCGTATAACAGCGATTCCCACACCCCGTTATCGCTTGGAAAATTGTCGGACGATCGACCATCCCGCGACGATCGCGACGAACCCGATCGCGAGAAATCCTAGATCCCAAAAGAGTTGATAGGGGCCGGGTTTAACGTGGTGAATCCCGAGAAGATGATGATCGAGAATTCCCTCGACGACGTTAAACGTTCCCGCGCCGATCGCTAGGGAACCGAGAAAAACCGGGGTAGAAAGCGGGGAAAGACGATCGCGACAGACGCGCCAGAGATACCCGATACCGATCGCCGTAACGATCCGATCGAAGAGATGAAATAAACCATCCCCGAGCGTATCGATCTCTAAGTCGGCGATCGTTACCGTCGATCGAACCTCGCTGAATAGAGGATGCCATTGAAGCAATTGATGGAAAACGATCCCGTCAAAAAATCCTCCCTGTCCCACCCCGATGAGAAATGCCGCCACGATTAGGGGACGGTAGGTTCGATCGCTCTCGATCGGGGTCGTCATCGTCGTTACGGTGTGGCGTGATCCGGTGTCTTTCTCTCTACGGTAACGATTCGGGTCGATCGATTCTTCCGTCGATGGGGAAGGGTTCGATCGGACTCCCGATACCTAAAGAGTAGGATGTAGGGGAAAGGGAAAGGGGAAGGGGATTAAACGTAATCTTTTCCCGAAAAACTCCCTCACCCCCCTCACCTTCCCCATCTCCCCGCCTTTCCGTTTCAGCATTTTTCACGCCTATACACCCTCAAGCACCATTTCTCTCGTCCGCTTAATATAATCTTTACAAACCTGTTAGTTTTCGGAAGAACATGGGGAATGCTTAGATAGTGGACTCCGTCGCGCTACTACAGACAGATGAGTAACTTTCCCCAGTTTCGCCACGTACTCGTTATCGAAGATCAGAAAGCCCGACGGATCATTTCCCTCGAAGAACAAACCTATTCGATCGGGCGAGAATCGACGAACGAGATCGTGATATACGATCGGGTGGTTTCCCGTCAACACGCTACACTGTTGAAAATCAAGAAAACCCCCAACGGCGACCATTACTGTTATCGGATCGTGGACGGCGATCTAGAGGGAAATCGAAGTACAAACGGGCTAATTATTAACGGAAATCCCCGCGAGAGTCACGACCTGAAACACGGGGACGTGGTTTTCTTCGGGGGACGGGCGAGAGCGAGCTATTATATCCTCTCGAATGCCTGGGAAATCGGGCTATTCAATCCCGACGAGCCGATCGAGAGCGAGGAATCGATCGACCCGAATCCCGCGGGTGGCGAGAACTATAAATCCACCCTGGTCAGCGCGGAGCGGGAACTCGACCGTCTCGACCCGCGGGATCTCCTGCGGTTGGCCTCCTTTCCCGAATTAAGCCCGAACCCGATCGTGGAGATCGGTTTCGAGGGACGGCTGATCTACCTCAATCCCGCCGCCAATCTCAAATTCCCGACGCTACCACAGGACGCGCTTGCCCATCCCCTCATCCGCGGTCTGTTGGAAAATTCCCACAACACCGAGGGGAGTTTGCTCCTCCGGGAAATTATCGTTAACGACGAGGTATTCGAGCAGTACGTTCACTATCTCAGCGAAAATCGATCGATCCGCAGTTATATTTTCGATATCACCGAACGCAAACGTACCGAACAGAAACTGAAATATCAAGCCTTCCACGATCCCCTGACCGGTTTACCCAACCGCACCTGCTTCGAGCGACAACTCGCCGGGGCGATCGAACAGGCCCGCGCGGGCCGCTACCCGATGGCCGTACTCTTCCTGGACATGGACGGCTTTAAAAACGTCAACGATAGTCTCGGTCACAGTTTCGGCGATCTCGTCCTGCAAAGTTTCGCCCGGCGGATCGGCGGTTGCCTCCGCTCCGGGGACGTTTTCGCCCGTTGGGGGGGGGATGAATTCACCATTCTCCTGCACCGGATCGGCGGTAGCGAGGAGGCGCTCAAGCTGGCACAACGGATCTCGGAGGAATTAAAACACCCCTTCGACATTCAGGAACAGAGACTATACATGAAGGCCAGCCTGGGAATCGCCGTCTACCCCCAAGATGGCGAGGACGGGGAGAGTCTCCTGAAAAATGCCGATGCCGCGCTCTATCGGGCGAAAGACACCGGGCGGGATCGCTATCAGTTCTATCGCGATACCATGACCTCGAAAGCCTCTCTCATGCTGAAATTGGAGACCCTACTCCATCAGGCCTTGAGCGAGAACTCGATCGACCTACACTATCAGCCGCGGGTCGATCTCAACACCGGACAGATCACGGGGATGGAGGCGCTTTTCCGCTGGAATCACCCCGAGATCGGCGATGTCTCGATCGAGCGATTACTGTCCCTCGTGGAACAGACCGATCTCGGCGTTCCCTTAAGCGAGTGGGTTCTCCGCACCGCCTGCCAACAAAATCGACTCTGGCAGGAATCCGGGTTACTTCCCGTACCGATCGCCGTGAATTTCTCCCCCCGTCAATTCCAAGATCCCGGCCTCGTCGCGATGGTCGCGGAAATCCTCTCGACCACCGGTTTAGACCCTTCCCTGCTGGAGATCGAGATCGCCGAGACGAGTATCTTACAGGACGAGATTATCGCGGGTTCGACCCTGGCGCGCCTTCGGGAACTGGGGGTCCAGCTCGCCCTCGACGATTTCGGGACGGGCTATACCGCCCTCAATTATCTCCAGAAATTTCCGTTCCAGATCGTGAAACTCGATCGGGGGTTTATCCAATCTTTACGGGCGGACTCTAGAGTTTTGGCCATCCTATCCGCGCTGATCTCCCTGGGAAAAAATTTACATCTCCGGGTAGTTGCCGAGGGGATCGAGACGCTAGAACAGTTGGAGATCTTGCAGAAGTTGAACTGCGAGGAGGCCCAGGGCTTCTGGTTCAGCCGTCCCCTGGCGACGGAAGACGCGACGCACCTCCTCCAACAACAGTGTCCGGGATCGCTCCCGGCCCGGATCTAGAAGAATAAAGAAATCCCGCTCGAAGTTTTGTCGGTAAAATGTAGCGTAGTATACTTGACATTCGAGGGGCGGGCGGGGGGAACCCGGAAGATCGCGAAAGAACGATCGCCGGAGCAGACCTCGCGCCGCTCCCGTTAAGGATTCGGAGAGTCGGGGGAACGGCATCGGCGCGGTATCGCCCGATCGCCGTACTCAACATCTTCTACCGGGGGGCGAACCTCTCTTCTCGACGGCACCCCGCGACCCCCGACTCCCGATCGAATTGTTTAATCCTATTGTTTCGCCAAGGTGAGCGCGCGATGATCAACGATTCTGGCCATATTCTCCATATTATAGTCATCGAGGATGAATCCGGACGGAGAACGTTATCCCTGGAGGATGTGAAATACACGATGGGAAGAAAGTACGATAATCACATCGTCCTTCACTCCAAACAAGCTTCCCGACATCACGCCACTCTCGTCAAGAAAGGAACCGATCGAGAGGGCTTTTCCTATTGGATAGTCGATGGAGATCTCGAAGGGAATAAAAGCCATAACGGTCTCTATATCAACGGGACAAAATGTTCGGTTCACGAACTGAAACATGGAGATTTAATTAACTTCGGTTGCGAGATCAACGCCAGTTATCATCAAATCGTCCCCCTACAAGACCCGGAAAACCCCATTTCCAACGATACGAGCGGAGATACCCTCACCCGGCGAGAGGATGAACTATTCCCGACCGATTACCCGGACAAAAGCACCCTTATTATCGAACGGGAGAACGGGGTTAGCTTCACGGAAACGATCGCCGATCGGGGCTATCTAGATTCCTTAACCGACCTCCCCAACCGACATCTCTTTAACGAACATCTATTTATCGCGTTGAAAAATGCCGTTCAAGGTCAACAGCTTTTAGGTGTATTATTTATCGATATAGAACAATTTAAAGAAATTAATAATAAATGGGATTATCATATCGGCGATACCCTCCTGCGAGCGATCGGTCTCCGGTTGAAAGAAAGCACGAGATCCGGCGATATCGTGGCCCGTTGGGGAGGGGATGAATTTATGATTCTCCTGCCCCAGATGAATGAAGAGGGCGATCTCGAAAAAATTGTCGAGAGAATTTCCCGAACCCTCCTGCCCCCTTACGAGATCGAGAACCGTAGTCTCGCCGTCCCGATCACGATCGCTTCCGTCCTCTATCCCCGCGACGGACAAGAAAGTCAAACCCTCCTCCGACAACTGGAAAGCCAGGTAAAACAGATCAAGGGAACGCGACGGGAAGGGCGGGAGATCGAGCGAGCGGAAAGCGAGAACAAAACCGGCCGATCGCTCAAACTCGAATATTTCCTGCAAAAAGGCATCGAGAATAACGAACTCTCTCTCTACTACCAACCGCAGGTGAATATCCGCCGGGGAGAGGTCGAGGGATTAGAAGTTTTATTACGCTGGAAACACCCCCAGTACGGGCCGATCTCCCCCGCTCGATTTCTCCCGTTACTCGAAGAAACCGATTCCATCTTTCTCCTCAGTCGTTGGGTACTACAGAATGCCTGTCAACAGGCGATCTGTTGGCGGACTAACGAACTCCTGTCCACCCCGATCTCGATCAATGTCTCCCCCCGACAACTCCACGATCCCCGCTTCCCGGAAATGGTCGCCCGAGTTCTTTCCGACACCGGATTGCGGGCGAATTGTCTGGAAATCGAGATGACCGAGACGAATTTTCTGGTTAACAGGGCCGAAACCTACCGGATCATCCACGAACTCGAACAGATCGGCGTGGGTTTATCTCTAGATGATTTCGGGATCGGCCAAGCCTCGATCGGCTACCTCGGCGAGCTACCGATTCAAAAACTGAAGATCGCTCAAGATCTCATCAAACATATCGCCAAAACACGCCAGAATCGCTCTTTTGTCTCCGCCGCGCTCGCCCTAGGAAAATGCTTTAACCAGATCGTCGTGGCCGAGGGGGTAGAAACCCAACAACAGTTAGAAATCCTCAAAGGTTTAGGCTGTGAGCGCGTTCAAGGTCATCTCATCAGTTCTCCCCTACCCGCCCCCGAAATCGCCCGATTTCTCGCCGCCCATCTCGGTCTATCCGGAAAGATCTGAGATGGGGGAGTTTTGGGGAAAAGGGAAGGGGGAGATAGGGAGATTTTTCGGGGAAAAGGGAAAAGAGCTTTCTTACTTTTTTCACCTTTACCCTTTCACCTTTTCCCTCCCTCACCTCCTGCCTCCTGCCTCCTGCCTCCTAACTCCCGCTCACGCTCTCGAACCGCGATAAATACGATCGGACTGTTCCGGATTGAGATAGGTGTGGCCGGGCTTGCTCGTGACGGTCGTTTTCTCGATCGCCCGTCCGTTACCCGTCGGGGTCGCCGCTACCGTTTGGGGTCGCGCGTCGATGTACTCCTGGGAAATTTTAAAGGGATCGGTCGTCCGCAGGTGACAACTGGGGTGTAGGTTAAATTCAGGCTCTAGCGTGGGAATCCGGCTAAACGGCGCGACGAAATCGTGTAAAACGGGATCGTAAGCGAGAATTTCCCCGGTCTCGATGCGATAGATCCAGCCGTGGAGGGTGAGATTCCCCTGATGCTGACGCGAGCGGACGATCGGGTAGGTTTGGAGATTACTTAACTGATTGAGAACGTTCTCGGCCACCGTGACCTCGATTAACTCCTCTCCCTGCAATTCCTTGTAATTATCCTTGACCAGTCGGCGCGTCGCCTCCGCCTGCTTCAGCCAATCGTAAACGAGGGGCATTTCGTCCGCCAAACTCTGCAACTTTAACAACCCCTTCATCGCGCCGCAGTGGGAGTGACCGCAGACGATCACCTGTTCGATTCCGAGCGCCTGGATCGCGTACTCGATCGAGGCCCCTTCCCCTCCATTCGTCGCGCCGTAGGGGGGGATCATATTGCCCGCGTTGCGGATCACGAACAATTCCCCGACACCCGCCTGCGTGATCAGATTGGGATCGATCCGCGAATCGGAACAGGTGATAAATAAAATTCTCGGTTTCTGTCCGTGGGCGAGTTCTTCAAATAATTCTCGATGTTCGTCAAAATACCCGTGCTGGAACTTTTCCAATCCCTCTAACAGTTTCTTCATAGTAAATTTTCCATAGACGGGGCGATCGCTAAGAATTTTTCCCCTACCGAATTATCGAGCATGAGCGATCGGCAACGCAACCCGCGACCCGCGCGAGCCGTCTATAATAGCAAGAAATTCTCTATCGGTGCGAGGAAATGGCAGTTCAACTCAAACAAGCTTTAGTAGTCGGCTCTTATATCATCCAACAACGCTTATCCGGTCGGAAACGTTTCCCGCTCGTTTTGATGCTCGAACCGCTCTTTCGCTGTAATCTAGCCTGCACCGGGTGCGGCAAGATCCAGCATCCCCCGGAAGTCCTCCGCGCGCATCTATCCCCGGAGGAATGTTTCGCCGCGGTCGAGGAATGCGGCGCGCCGGTCGTTTCTATCCCCGGTGGCGAACCCCTTTTACACCCACAGATCGATGAAATTGTCAAGGGATTAGTCCAGCGGAAAAAATTCGTTTACCTCTGCACCAACGCCCTTTTACTGGAAAAAAGTTTAGATAAATTCACCCCCTCGCCCTATCTCACCTTTAGCGTTCACCTCGACGGTTTGCGGGAACATCACGATAAATGTGTCGATCGAGACGGAACCTTCGATAAAGCCGTTTCCGCGATCAAGGTGGCGAAAGCGAGAGGATTCCGCGTCACGACGAATACCACCGTCTTTCAGGGAAGCGATCCCCGAGAAATGCAAGAATTCTTCGATTTCCTGGAAACCCTCGGTATCGACGGGATGATGATCTCCCCCGGTTACAGCTACGAGTGGGCGCCGGATCAAGATAGTTTCCTGCAACGCGAACAAACGAGAGCATTATTTAAAGAAATTCTTTCTCCCTGGAAATCGGGTAAGAAAAAATGGAATTTTAACCATAATCCCTTATTTCTCGACTTTTTAATCGGCGATCGGGATTACGATTGCACTCCCTGGGGAAGCCCCAGTTATAGCCTGTTCGGGTGGCAGAAACCCTGTTACCTACTCAACGAGGGCTATTACAAAACCTTCCAGGAATTGTTAGACGAAACCGATTGGGAAAATTACGGCCGCGACAGTGGAAACCCTAAATGCGCCGACTGTATGGTACATTGCGGCTACGAACCCACCGCCGCCACCGAAGCGATGAAACCGAATAACATGGGCCGCGCCCTACAGAGCTTGATCGGGGCTTAAGAAGGCAAGAGGCAACAGGCACGAGGCAGAAGGATGATTTCGGGTGGGAGTATCGGCTTTTACCCGAAATCGTCCTTTTTTTAACGGGAGATTTGTACTCGATCGCTTTTCGATCGCCGGAAAGAATAAGGCGAAACAACTCGGTTACAATAGGATATCGGGTCTTCACGACGGTCAAGCCCGACAATCTCCGGCTTTTCGTCCACCTCCCTCTATTTCCATCGTTGGCGGGATCGGATTCGGGAAAATTTAAAATTTTGAAAGCTCGGATTTTAGGAAAAAACACGGTATTGTATTCGATTAAAAAAATTATTATCTCCTGCCTCCTGCCTCCTGACTCCTGACTCCTGACTCCTGACTCCTGCCTCCTGACTCCTCTCTCAAGGTTTATTATGGGTAATTCATTCGGACGGTTATTTCGGATTTCCACTTTCGGCGAGTCCCACGGGGGTGGGGTGGGGGTAGTAGTCGATGGTTGTCCGCCGCGACTGGAAATCTCCGAGGAAGAGATTCAATTCGAGTTAGATCGTCGGAAACCGGGGCAGAGTCGGATCGTTACCCCGCGTCGGGAAGACGATATCTGCGAGATCGTTTCCGGGGTGTTCGAGGGGAAAACGCTGGGAACGCCGATCGCCATTCTCGTCCGCAATAAAGACGCTCGATCGCAAGATTATAGCGAGATGTCCGAGAAATTCCGCCCCTCCCACGCGGACGCGACTTATGAAGCGAAATACGGCATCCGCAACTGGAAAGGAGGGGGACGATCCTCGGCGCGAGAGACCATCGGACGGGTCGCGGCGGGAGCGATCGCCAAGAAAATCCTGAAATCCGTGGCGAATACGGAGATTATCGGCTACGTGAAGCGGATTAAAGACATCGAGGCCACGATCGATCCGGATACGGTGACATTAGACGAGGTGGAGAGTAATATCGTCCGTTGTCCCTCGGCCGCGGACGCGGAAAAGATGATCGAGTTGATCGATCGAATCCGTCGGGATAAAGACTCGATCGGTGGCGTGGTAGAATGTGTCGCGCGCAACGTGCCGAAGGGATTGGGGGAACCGGTTTTCGATAAATTAGAAGCGGAACTCGCCAAGGCGATGCTATCCCTACCCGCGAGTAAAGGCTTTGAAATCGGTTCCGGTTTCGCGGGGACGTTGTTAACGGGAAGCGAACACAACGACGAATACTATATCGACGAGAGCGGCGATATTCGCACCACCACCAATCGATCGGGCGGCATCCAGGGCGGCATCAGTAACGGCGAGAATATTATTATCCGCGTGGCCTTTAAACCGACCGCCACCATCGGCAAAGAACAGAAAACCGTCACCAAAACGGGAGAGGAAACCACCCTCGCGGCCAAGGGAAGACACGATCCCTGCGTTTTACCCCGCGCCGTCCCGATGGTCGAGGCGATGATGGCCCTCGTACTCTGCGATCATCTGCTACGCTATCAGGGTCAGTGTACCGTGAGCGATCGCTTTTTCTAGTTCGCGTCGCGAGAACCGACGGATTTCGGTGATTCCGTCGGTTACTGTTTTTTTTACGAGATCCTGACGGTTATCCCCTCGATCTCCTACGGGCAAGAGAGCGGGTTGAGCGTGGAGAGGGGCGATCGAGAAGATCCATCGATCGCCTCTTTATTCTTAGAGTGGCCTTCCCCGTCGCTCGTTCCTATTGCGGGAGGGCGCAGAGAAAGGTGATTTCGAGCCGTAGTTCCTCGCGTCGTTCCGAAACCGGCACGGCGGTCACCATCAGGGGCGCGGGGTAATCCTCTTGCGGCGGCGCGGTGTAGTAAACCGCTTTAAGAGCCTCGGGCGAGTCTGGCTCCATAGGGACGACGCTGAAAATGGGATCGTATTCCCAATAGTTCAAGCCCCAAGACACGCTTCCCAAACGGATAAATCTTGTCATATCGATAAGGCTAATACCACCGATACTTGGAATCGGGTCACTGACACCATCTGTAATTTCGAAATAGAACGCGTGGGTGTCGGCGTTACTGTCCCCTTCGTCCGTCACGATCGACAGGCCGACGCGTATTCGTTCCCCGATTCGGAGACCATCCGTCCGGTCGCTGTTACCGTGCCTAGTAATCACCCATTCCGTCGTTTCGTCCGGCTTGATAATCGGGTACACGCCCTCTCCCTTAAAAGCCTGTTGGGTAGAATGGATCACGAGCATGAAGGGCGTGAGGTTGCGGATCGCTAGGGTATATTTCACGTTGTTTTGTGCCGTTTTCGCCTTGATCCCCTTGATCAGAGAAGCCACGCCGCCGATCATCGAGATCCCGGCCTGCGCCGCGGCCAGAGCGAAGCGCGTTTCCGTATCCTCCGTCGCGTTTTTTTTCAGCCAGGCCTGTTTCGCGATATTCGCGGCACGACAAGCGTCCGCAAAACTATTAGTCACCATCGATAGTATGTCTCCTAAGTAAAAATGTTCGATCGTTTCGTTAACCATCGGGCGAGCCGGTCGCGGTTCGTGAACCGGCCCGATTCGGGTTATTAATAGCCATCCGGGTGCGGGGTGAACACGATTCTTAAGGAATTGTTGCCCGTTTGCCCGTACCACACGTTCGTGGAGAGCGCGGATACACCGAACGATGGCCAAAGGTTGTTAGCGCCCGTAAACTGATAGTAGTAGTTGGGTAGCACCGGCCACGGGGGATCTTGGCGAACATTGTTCCCGCTTTTGGCAGTCCGCTCGATGAGATTATTCCCGTTCTGATCGCGAATCGCGACAGTACGCAGGAAGTGCGAACAGGTTTCTTTAATGTCGTCGCCTCCGCCTTCGTGATACTGATATACGAGGAGATCGACCATAAGACAATTCGTGATAGCCGGGTTGAGCGAGGCCACCGCGAATCGAAACAGGGTATAGTGTCTTGTTTCGTCACTATCCTTATAAAATTTGCAGACGGTTTCGTCACCGGGCAAGAGTATCCCCGGAGATTGGCTGACCCTGCCCGGTTTGTTGGAATCGAACTTCGCGTTAATTAGCTGGGGGACGATGACAATTCTCGCGTCGTTCCTCATCGAGATCGAGGTCAAGATCCAAGATTCGTTCGGGGAAGCGCCCAATCCGAGCGCCCCTCCGGCCAAGCCCATCACATCGAAGGCGACACCCGCCCACTCGAACCCGCTCGATGTCGCCGATCGGGTTGCCGCGTTCGGATTCGCCTTGTGGTAGGCTCTGCCGATCGTTTTCGCGGCCTCCCGTCCGCTCATCAACACCAACGTGCCGATAGAACTACTGGCCGATGTCGCTCTTGTCGCTTCATCCTCGGATAACGACGGGTAAGCGGACGGATCGATCGGCGGCTCGGTAATTTCCGATGGATCGGGTTGCGTTTCGTAATCGGATATCATTTTTAGTAGACTCCTGGTTAGTGATTTCGGACGGGGGACGATCGCCCCCTGTCGCCTTGTAAACATCGGGTTTTCGGTTCGATTCTCCCCCGTCGCGGGCAAATGAATTCCCGAAAACACGACGACGTTTATGTTTAGGTAATCTACTGGAAAAATGTAAGAAATTTCTAAGAAAAATGGTTTATTTTGAAAATAAAACGAAAGCGAAAAAACGGAAGAATGTAAGAAACTTCTAAGAAAGCTGGTTTATTTTTAAAATAATACAAAAACCAATAAATAGATAAAAAATCAATAAAGTATCCCGATCAACGGCTAATCGAAGACCGGTAGAACCGCCCCTTAACCGAATTCCCGAAATAGTTTAATTTTGTTAATCTCGCGAGAGAAAAAGCTCTCTAGAAGGTAAGGGATGAAAGTGTGGGAGATCGATGTCAAACGCTCGACACAATTCGGATAGTGACATTTCCCCGTTTACCAAAATACTGAAATCCTTGGAATTCCGTAGGTGAGAGGCACTCTTCCATCCAAAACTCGCGAGGTATCAGACCACAATCCACTTACCCCCGCAAAACTTTACAGAGTTTCTAGTAACCTCCCTTTCACGCCCTTACACGGGGGGGCGGGAGGCTAGTCCCCCCGAAAAAGACTCGGATTTCCGCCCGAAAATCGTAAGCTTCTTAAGCTTATTAATCCCGAAACGTTTCTCTTGTAAAACTCCAATTTTTAAAATATTTTCGAGGCTCGAAAATGAAGTTAAAAACGGAAAGTAGTTCGCAAAACGCCTACCCAGATAGCGGGATTCGGGCTATAGTGATTCGGGTTGAAAATCGTGTAAACGCCAGGAGTTAAGAGAATATTGTTAGTAATGGGATAGGAATATTGCGCCTCGACGAGATAGGAAGTGTTCAAATCGCTCGTGAAACCCTCCACATTTCCGGCGCGCGGCAGTTGTCCCCCGGCGAGGGTAAAAATCGCCCCCTCTTTCCCGATATCGACAACGGATAAATTCGCCTGCCACGTCCAGAGTTCCGCGGACGAATCGATCCCTTTCGCGTCCGCCGTCCCGTAGCCAACCCAACCGCCGAGATTAAAGCGATCGCTCATTCGCCAGTATGCCTGTACGCCGATCGAGTCCCGAGTCGCCGCGGCCGTCCCTTGAAACGGATCGCGGGTGATGGGACTGCCGGTATTCCCGGAGATATTCACCGAACCCCGGCCGAAGTACGCGTGTAGGTAAGTAACCGCGAATTCTAGGGATTTCGTGGGTTTAAGGTTGAATTGTACGCCCGCACTGTAGTTTCCGTTAAATAGCCCGTTGCTAGGGGTGGGATTGCCCGCGCGATCGGCATCGGCGAGATAAAGAGCGGTCACATCCAGAGAGGGCAGGAAACTGTATTTCACCCCCACTCCCGCGCCTTCCGGGCCGCGATAAACGAGGGGATTCCGACGGTTGAACCGGGATAACGCCCCCGTCGCGCTACTTTCCAGCAGAGGATTGACGACAGAGAAAACATCGTCGAGATCGAGTCCTAGCGTCCCGATCCAGATCTGAGCCTTGTCGAAACGGGTGACATAATATAAGTCATCGAGAGCGATATTATTGTTGTCGTAGAGAGAACCGGCATCGAAAGACAGGCGCGCCATGTCGCTACCGGTCGCCCTGGCGAGATTAGGGACGGTACTAGCCTGTAAACGGATTCTGAGCCGATCCGTTCCCGTAAAACTGGTATTAAGGCTCAAACGAACCCGATCGCTAAAAGTGGTCTGATTTCCCACGGGTCGATCGAGTAGTGCCTCTTGTTCCGCGGGGGAAAGGTTGGGAAAATTAGAATCGACGGCCTGCCTGTCCGTCCACGCGTTACTAAGGGCGAAAATCACCTCTCCCTGTAGTTTCGTCGTCGTGGAGAATTGACGATCTTCCAGAAACGCGGTTCGGGTTTCTAAATTCTCGACTCTCGCGCCTAAAGCGGTTAATTCTGTTTGAAATTCCGTGGCGAGACGCTTTAATTTATCGAGATCCGCGCGAGTGACCGCGATTCCCTCTTGTAGTAATCGTTCGATCGAATTCAAACACGCGTTCACCCCGGCCGCGAATTCCCAACGGGTTAACGCTCGATCGCCTCGGAAGGTACGATCGGGATACCCCACCACGCAACCGTACCTTTCGACCAGGCCGCTTAACGCCTCGTAAGCCCAATCCGTCGGTGATACGTCCCGCAGTTGACTCACCGAGGGAATTTGTGACATCGGACGATTCTCGGAAGCGATCGAGACTTGGGCGAGACACAAGACCGAGAAAAAAGAGAAAAAAACGTTCAATCGTGGCATCATCTCCCCCACCCGGAGCGCGAAAACACGATCATTGTAATGGAAGAGCGAAAATATAGCGAAAATCCCCGACTGTAGGACAAAAATACTGGATGTCGTTCGATCGAACCGCCTCTCGAATACGGGAGCTAAAAACCCGAGGTTCACTTCGGGACTCATCAAAGCGTTCTCGGGGATAATTCTCGATTTTTAGTTCGCTTCGGAAATTAGCGATCGAGCCAACGGACTAAATCCGCTTCACTCTGGAAATCCAAAAGGGCTAATCCGAGCGCTTCTAAACGCTCCACGGGTAATTGACGGATTTTCCGACTCGAACTTTCGGAGATCGTCCCGAACCGGCGATCGAGAAGCCGTAGGACAAGATTTAACTCTCCCTGTCGGATACCCCGTTCGATACCCTGTTCGATACCCCGTTCGATACCTTCTTGAATGGCTCGTTGTCGATCCTCTTGATAGAGTGGGGCCAGTCTCATAATTAATTCCCGATCCTCCGCGACCGGTTCCGTCGCGACTTCTAAATTTTTCCGCAGGTTGTATAACAATTCTAGGGTAGCCGATCGGAAGGGGTGGGTCGGCGATAGATTTTCCACTTCATCGATCGCCTTTCTTTGGACTTTTCCCCGTCCTAGTAATCGTAACCATAAGGTATCGGGAGTCGCGGGCAAATGATGGATGACCACGATCGCCGTCCGGAAGAATCGAGGTAAAAAATACACTCCGGGTCCCCATTCCGCGTTATCGTGGCCGCCGAACCCCTCGATCGTCGCTATACTCGCCGTGGGCGTTAAAATCCACAGTCTCGGTCGATCGCTCTCCGCGAGTCGTTGTTTTTGGCGGTTCGCTTCTCTCTGCAAGTTTTCCCGCATTACCGAGAGTTTGGCGAGACAGTCCAAAATTTCCGATCGGGTCACCGGATCGCGGTAAGGTTCAAAGATCGAGGGAGTACGGGCGAATCGGCCGAGTAATCCGAGTTCTTCCGGCGATTCCGGGGAATTCGGAACAAACCAAACATCGATCTCCCGAATTTCTGAGGAGATGGTTTTAGAGGTTTCTACCAGTCCCCGCGGTCCGAGAAACCGATCGAGGTGATCCTTACTGAATTGGTCGTAAATAAAACGCGTCAAGGGTATCGATCGATTCTAGAGATCTCTTCTCTAGTTATAAAGGTTTACGATATCGATCGAAACGACCGAGAGAAAGCCAGCATCGAGGTCAACCGGATCGACGGATTCTTCCCCCGTCACGAGTGATGCGAAAAACACGAACGGGATAATCCCCGCGAAAAAAGAGTAAAAACGGGAAAACGGAAAGAAATATACTTCAATATCGGGCGAGATACCCCTCGATCTCCTTGAAGAGCGCGAATCTCTCCAGAATTCCCTCTATGAGAACAAAAGTACCGAATCGTTTACGGTCTCTCCGACTCTCGCCCTTCCTCGTATCCCTAAAAAATCTTCTTCTCCAAGGGCATTTCTGTCGTCTCTAACCCTCGTGTGTTAGAATTTTTAAGGATTTTGCTATTCGCTGGGTCGGATAGGATAGAAAGCCTTTTTCGAGGAAATTTATGACAACTAACTACGGCGCGGAGCAGATACAAGTTCTGGAAGGTCTGGAACCGGTGCGGAAACGGCCGGGGATGTATATCGGGACGACCGGGCCGCGGGGATTGCATCACTTAGTATACGAGGTCGTGGACAACTCGATCGACGAAGCGTTAGCGGGCTATTGCACCCATATCGAGGTCGATATCAACGCCGACGGTTCGGTAACGGTCACGGACGACGGGCGCGGCATTCCCACCGATGTCCACCCGACCACCGGAAAATCCGCCCTAGAAACGGTTCTCACCATCCTCCACGCGGGCGGTAAATTCGGCAGTGGCGGTTATAAAGTATCCGGCGGTCTCCACGGGGTCGGTATCTCCGTCGTTAACGCCCTCTCGGAATGGGTACAGGTAACGGTGTGGCGGAATCAAAAAATCCATACCCAACGCTACGAACGAGGTATCCCCGTCACCACCCTAGAAACTAACCCGAGTTCGGAAACGAAAACCGGAACCCGCGTTTCCTTCCTCCCCGACACGGAAATCTTCACCCAGGGAATCGAGTTCGATTACAGTACCCTCTCCGGACGCTTGCGGGAACTCGCGTACCTGAACGCGGGCGTGAAAATCACCTTCAGCGATAACCGTCCCGAGGAACCCCACGTCGAAACCTACTGTTACGAGGGGGGGATCAAGGAATACGTGGCCTATATGTGTCGGGAAAAGGAAACCCTACACAAAGACATTATCTATGTACAGGGCGAGAAAAACGGCATCACGATCGAGGTAGCCTTTCAGTGGAGTATCGATGCCTATAGCGATAATATCCTCGGTTTCGCCAACAATATTCGCACGATCGACGGCGGAACGCACCTAGAGGGCTTGAAAGCCGTTCTCACACGGACGCTGAATAATATCGCCCGCAAACGCAACAAAATTAAAGAAAACGAACCGAATCTCGCCGGGGAAAACGTCCGGGAAGGTTTAACCGCCGTCATTTCCGTCAAAGTTCCCGAACCCGAATTCGAGGGACAGACGAAAACGAAACTCGGTAACACCGAAGTCCGGGGGATTGTCGATTCCCTCGTCGGCGAAACCCTCAGCGACTACCTCGAACAGAATCCGCAGGTGGCCGACTCGATTATCGAGAAAGCGGTACAGGCTTTCAAGGCGGCCGAGGCGGCGCGCCGGGCGCGGGATCTCGTGCGACGCAAATCGGTGTTAGAATCCTCGCCCTTACCGGGGAAATTAGCCGATTGTAGCGAGAGAGACCCGGAAAGATCGGAAATTTACATCGTGGAAGGCGATAGCGCGGGCGGGTGTTTTCAGGGAGATACCGAAATCGCCCTCGCCGACGGTCGATCGATCAGCTTTAAACAGCTAGTCGCCGAACAAGCGGAAGGGAAAGAGCATTTCTGCTATACCATCCGTCACGACGGTACGATCGGCGTAGAACGGGTGATTAATGCCCGAATCACCAAAAAGAACGCCGAAGTCATTAAAGTCACCCTCGATAACGGCGAGACGATTATCTGTACCCCCGATCATCGGTTCATGTTACGGGACGGGAGTTATAAACCCGCAACGTCGTTAACCCCCGATGATTCTCTGATGCCCCTGTATCGAAAATTATCGGACACGGGAGAACCGGGGAGCACGATCGAGGGTTACGAGATGGTTTGGAATCCCGCGTCGGATTCTTGGCTATTCACCCATCTCGTCGCGGATTGGTATAACCGTTGGCGGGGAGTCTATAGCGTAGAAGAAGGGGAACACTGTCATCATATCGATTTCAACAAGCTCAATAACAATCCCACCAATCTTCAACGGCTATCCTCTGCCGATTATCTCGCCTTGCATCGCCATCACATCGAGAAAACGTTACATCGTCCCGACGTGATCGAGAAATGTCGCCAACTCCGTCAGACCGAGGAATTTCGATCGATGATGAGTCAGCGAATGCTAGACCCCGAAACCCGACAGATTCTCTCGGAACAAGCGAAAGCGCAATGGGAGGTAGAGGAATATAAAGCCTACATGACCGAGAAATGGCGCGCCTTCTACGAAAGCAATGAAGACTATCGCCAACAAAACACCGAACAACTCTATCGAGCGCAACAGCGATACTGGCGTGACGGGGAAAATCGTCAGGTACAAGCCGAACGCGTCCGTCAACATTTTATCGAACATCCCGAACGACGCGAGGAATATTCACTCGCCTCGAAACAGCAATGGCAGGATCGGGAATTGTTAGAATGGCGGCGGGAAAAAACCAAGGAACAATGGACGGAGGAATTTCGATCGAAACGACGCGCGGCGTTAGAGAAAACCTACTATCAAAAAACGCTGGCGACCTTGAAACAGATCGAGATCGATCGGGGTTTCGTGGATTTAGAAGCCTATCAAAATTATCGACTGCAAACGAAAGACAAATCGGTTCTACGATTCGATTCTTTCTGTAGTCGGTACTTCGATGGGAATGAAATTCAAGCGCTCGAAGCCGTGGCGAACTATAACCATCGAGTCGTTTCGATCGAGCGAATCGAAGAAAAATTCGATGTCTACGATATCGAGGTTCCCCATACCCATAACTTCGCCCTATCTTCCGGTGTTTTCGTCCACAATAGCGCGAAACAGGGGCGAGATCGTCGTTTTCAAGCGATTCTACCCCTACGGGGAAAAATCCTCAACATCGAGAAAACCGACGACGCGAAGATCTATAAAAATAACGAGATTCAATCGTTAATTACCGCCCTCGGATTAGGCATTAAAGGCGAAGATTTCGATGCCTCGCAATTGCGCTATCATCGCATCGTTTTGATGACTGACGCTGACGTAGATGGCGCGCACATCCGGACTCTTTTGTTAACCTTTTTCTATCGCTATCAAAAGAGTTTAATCGAGCAGGGATACGTGTACATCGCCTGTCCTCCCCTCTATAAATTGGAACGCGGGAAAAACCATTCCTACTGTTATA
This sequence comes from Pannus brasiliensis CCIBt3594, assembly GCF_036688125.1. NCBI lineage: Bacteria > Bacillati > Cyanobacteriota > Cyanophyceae > Chroococcales > Microcystaceae > Pannus > Pannus brasiliensis. The sequence goes on from NZ_JBAFSM010000027.1 coordinate 30,443, forward strand.
GCGATCGAGAACTCCAGCAGAGAATCGCCGAGTTTCCCGCCAACGCGAACTACACGATCCAGCGTTTTAAAGGGTTAGGGGAAATGATGCCCGCGCAACTCTGGGATACCACCATGAACCCGGAAACCCGCACCTTAAAACAAGTGGAAATCGAGGACGCGGCCAAGGCCGAGGAACTGTTTACCATTCTAATGGGCGATCGGGTCGCGCCCCGTCGCGAGTTCATCGAAACCTACGGAACCCGATTGAATCTCGCCGATCTCGATATTTAATGCCGTTTCGGGGGATCGATCGATCCCCCCCTCCGATAAAATAGAAATTCGGGCTTTTATCTACAAACCCACCCGCAAGACCGTCCCCCTGTCAATTACTTTTATGAACCTCTTCCCTCGATCGACCGCCCCCTCCCCCGTCTCCACCCCCACGAATACCGGCGGATGGCGCGGACTGATCGAGCAATACCGTTCCTTCCTACCGGTGAGCGAGAAAACGCCGGTAATCACGCTGTTAGAGGGCAATACTCCCCTCATCCCCGCGCCCTATCTCTCAGCACAAATCGGGCGTGATGTCAAGGTTTTCGTGAAATACGACGGATTGAACCCGACGGGAAGTTTTAAAGATCGCGGGATGACGATGGCGATTTCCAAAGCCAAGGAAGAGGGCGCGAAGGCGGTAATCTGCGCGAGTACCGGCAATACCTCGGCGGCGGCGGCGGCCTACGCTAGACGGGCCGGAATGCGCGCTTTCGTGATTATTCCCGATGGTTACGTCGCATTAGGGAAACTCGCGCAGGCTTTACTTTACGGCGCGGAAGTGATCGCCATTAACGGCAATTTCGACGACGCGTTAACCATCGTCCGACGGTTATCGGAAAATTACCCCGTCACGCTGGTGAATTCGGTCAATCCCTACCGTTTAGAGGGACAGAAAACCGCCGCGTTCGAGATCGTGGACGTGTTGGGCAACGCTCCCGACTGGTTGTGTATTCCGGTGGGCAACGCGGGCAATATTAGCGCGTATTGGATGGGATTCTGTCAGTATCACCAGATCGGCAAATGCGATCGACTGCCGAAAATGATGGGTTTCCAGGCCGCCGGCGCCGCGCCCTTTATCTCCGGGCAACCGGTGGGACACCCGGAAACGATCGCTACCGCCATCCGCATCGGCAACCCCGCCAACTGGGAAAAAGCCTGGGCCGCCAGCCACGCCAGTCAGGGACAGTTTAACGCCGTCACCGACGAGGAAATTCTGGAGGCCTATCGAATTTTAGGCAGTCAAGAGGGGGTATTCTGCGAACCCGCCAGCGCCGCATCCGTCGCGGGGTTATTAAAAGTACGCGAACAGGTTCCCGACGGCGCGACGGTGGTATGCGTCCTCACCGGTAACGGCTTGAAAGATCCCGATTCCGCGGTGAAACATAGCAATAATCAACTGAAAGCCGGTATCGTGCCCGATTTACAGACGGTAGCCGGGGTGATGGGATTTTAGTTCGCCCCGCGATCCTCTCGACCATCATGACGAAAAAAGCCGATATCGGTAGTAAACGTCTCATCGGACTCGACCCCGATAGCTGGGTACGATGGGTGACGGGAATCGCGGGAATCACCGCGACGGAGATTATCGACTCCGATTTTCAGTGGTTGAGTCGGGAAAGTGATGTTCTCGTGCGGGTGTATTCTCCCGCCACGGAGCGCGAATTTCTCGTTCTCAACGAATTACAATTGCGTTACAACGATCGAATGCCGCGACGGATACGAGCTTACGCCGCGCTCGCCGAGGAAAAGTACGAACTTCCCACCTATCCCGTTCTAGTGAATATTCTGCCACCGAGTGGCGATACGGTAATAGTCGATCGATACGAATCCTCCTGTGAGGGGTTAATCGCGCGGCAGGATTATCGGGTGATCAATCTCTGGGAGGTGGACGCGATGGAAGTATTCGATCGACCGCTCCCGTCCTTACTGCCCTTCGTACCGATTTTACAGGGAGGGGGCGAGGAAACGAGAGTTCGGGAAGCGTTACGACGGTTGAGACAGGATGAACGACTCGATGAATTAGAGCCGTTACTAGCGTTTTTTGCTACGTTTGTATTAGAAAGCCGGATAGTACAGCAGATCATGAGGTGGGATATGGCCGTATTACTAGAATCGCCGTGGTATAACGAGATCTTGAAAGAAGGCGAGAAAAGAGGTCGCCAGGAAGGTCTTCAAGAAGGTCGTCAGGAAGGTCTTCAAGAAGGTCGTCAGGAAGGTCTTCAAGAAGGTCGCCAGGAAGGATTATTATCGGGCATCGCGACAGTTTTAGAGATTAAATTCGGGGCGGAGGGATTGGAGTTATTGCCCGAAATCGAGGGGATCGAGAGCGTGGAAACTCTAGAAGCGATTCTCTCGGCACTGAAAACGGCGAATTCGATCGAACAAATCCGCGATATCTATTGATCGTGAGGTGGGATATGGCCGTATTACTAGAATCGCCGTGGTATTAACGAGATCCGAGTGGAAGGAACGGATTGAGAAATGCGGCGAGAAATCTTCAACAGTATCGAACCGGGACTAGAGTTAAAATTCGACGCGGGAGGACTGGAGTTACCGCCGGAATCCCGCGGATTTCCGGATCTAGATACGATTCAGTCCATTCGATCGAACCTCCGAACCGTGGAATCGATCGATATCCGTCCTAAAATTAAATATCTAGCCATCTCGATCGCTCCCCGAAAGACCCATGAACGATCTCGATCGACTCCGCGACCAACTCATCGGACGTTACCGCGAATTACCCGCGATCGAACGCGCGATCGTCCGTCTTTTCTCCGTTATCTACGAATCGGTTGCCCGTACCAGCTTTCTCGAATGTTTCAATCAAACCGCTTACCGCGACGAGAGAAACCGACTCTTTAACGTCAGCAGTCTGAAACCCCATATCGATCGCCTCGTGGAAGCCGGAATCCTCCTACAGGAAAAAGGATACGGGCCGCGCTGTCACCCCCTCCTCGTCGAGATCGCCACCCGCGATAGTATTGCCGAGGGGGAATTCGAGTCATTCGCCGCGATTATCAAACGCAAACTCCCGCAACCCCGCGCCCGCTGGGATAAAGCCTTGAGCTTTGACAGTCCGGGACAATTGATTCGAGAAGCCCGTTTGAGTATTTACCGTCGCGATCTCGAATCCCTCGAAAAACTGATCGAAGATTACCGAAAAACCAGTTATTCCGACGACCATCTCTATTTATTAGATATTATCGTTCTCGTGTGCGAGAATCCCTTCGATCTGGATTGGTTTCGGACACAACCGAAAGAGTTACAAGCCTTAGCATTAACTGGCATTCTTGTCAAGTCCTTCGGGGAACTCGCTAACGCCGAAGCCGCTTTCTCGCGGTTAGAGGAAATCTGTCAGGAAGATCCGACGACTTACGAGATCTGTTTGTGGACGGAACAGGCGATCGAGCGGGGACAGTTCGAGAAGGCGGGACGGTATCTCGATCGATCCTTTTCCGACCCCCTACAGGCGGAGATCGGTTCGTTACGGGGTTGGCTGGCCTTTATCAAAGGCGAGAACGCGAGAGCGATCGAGGAATACAGCGTCGCCCTGAAAACGCTCAAAAAAACCACGGGAAAACAGAAAATTTACTTCCCCTCCCTCAGTGGACTCTTCTTTATTTTCGCCCTACTGAAAGAGGGAACCCCGGAACGTATCGCCGAGGCCGCAGAATACACGAGTTGGGCCATCCGGAATACCGAACATCCCTTCGGCGAGATCTATTCCCGTCTGCAAAAGCTAATCGCGGCCCTACAGGGGGATACGCGGGCGAAAGACGCGGTAATCGACGGGGCGATCGCCCCCCACGAGGTCAGCCACTGTCTAGAGACCTTACTCTGTAGTATGTGTCTCTATTGGATGGATGCCCACATCGCCAAAAAACATTTACCCCGTTTACTGCTCCCCCTCTACGAAGATGCCAAGCGATCGGGCTACCATTGGTTAGCGCGGGAAACCGGCGCGTTACTGTTCCGACTCGATAAAACCCTAGCGGTAGAAGTCGTTGAAGATCGCGATCTCCCCTCGCCCCTAGTAGACACCATTCAACCGCGAGAACCCTGGGAACTGAGCCTGAGCGCGCTGGCCAATCTCCGCGCGGAAACACCGTCCGCCGGTAAATCAAGCGCGACTTTACGCCTAGCCTGGTTTATCACCCTCTATTCCGGCGATTACCTCCTGCAACCGAAGGAACAGAAACTCGACGCGCGGGGAAGCTGGAGTCGCGGCCGTCCCGTAGCCCTCAAACGTCTGCGAAAAGCCGGCGAACTCGATTATTTAACCCCGCAGGATCTCAAAGTTTGCGGCCACATCGAAGTGGAATCCGGGTATTACGGACAGACCGAGTATCGCTTCGATCGGCGGGCGATCGTCGATCTCGTCGGTCATCCCCTCGTATTTTGGGAAGATTCCGCCGGAACCCGCCTGGAAATCGTCGGCGGCGAACCGGAACTGCGGATCGCGAAACAGAAATCCGGTAAGTTAATCCTATCTCTCTCGCCAGATCTGAGCGATCGAGAAGAATTTCTCCTGATCAAAGAAACCCCCACGCGGCTGAAAGTTATCGAGGTTAAACCGGAACACCGACGCATCGCCGACATTATCGGCAAAACCAACCGATTAGAAGTCCCGGAAAGCGCGCGGGAGAAAGTCCTGACCGCGATTAACGCCGTTTCCGGTCTGGTGACGGTACATTCGGATATCGGGGGAGGGGTGGCCGCGCGGGAAGTCGAGGCCGATAGTAAGCCGCGGGTTCACCTCTTACCGGCCGGGGAAGGCTTGAAAGTGTCGGTTTTAACCCGTCCTTTCGCGGGTGGCGGCCCCTATTTCCGGCCGGGGAAAGGGGGAGAAACGGTAATCGCCGAGATCGACGGGGAAAGGGTACAGACGAAGCGGGATCTGGCTTTAGAGAAAAGTCTAGCGCGAACGGCGATCGATGCCTGTCCGACTTTAATCAGTTTCGAGGAAGAACACGGGGAATGGTTGATCGAAAATCCCGAGGATTGTCTGGAATTACTGCTAGAACTGCGGGAATTAAGCGATAACGTCGTCTTGGAATGGCCGGAAGGGGAAAAATGGCGGGTGACGCGACAGGCCGGTTTGAAGGATTTACACCTGAAAATTCAAAGTCAGCGCGATTGGTTCGCGGTCAGTGGTGAACTGCGTTTAGACGAGAAATCGGTGCTGAGTATGCAGGAGTTGATGAAATTGTTAGAGGGATCGCCGGGGCGTTTTATCGCGCTCGGGGACGGGCAATTTCTCGCCCTAACGGAGGCTTTTCGGGAACGGCTGGCAGAATTGCGATCGTTCTCGGAGAAGTCCGGCGACGGTTTCCGGTTCCATCCCCTCGTCTCTCCCGTTTTCGCGGATCTCACCGAGGAAGTCGGGGAATTGAAGACCGATAAGCGTTGGCGGGAGAATTTGCAGAAATTCCGGGAAAGTCAGGATTTTACGCCGGAACTTCCCTCGACCCTACAGGCGGAATTGCGCGACTATCAATTAGACGGGTTCCGCTGGTTGGCGCGGTTGGCGCGGTGGGGGGCCGGCGCGTGTCTGGCCGATGACATGGGATTGGGAAAAACTTTACAAGCTCTAGCGGTAATCCTCGCGCGCGCGCCGGAGGGGCCGACTCTCGCGATCGCCCCGACCTCGGTATGTTTGAACTGGATCGCGGAGGCGGAACGATTCGCGCCTACCTTAAATATCGTGCAATTGGGAACGGGCGATCGCCAGGGGGTGATCGATCGATTGCAACCATTCGATCTATTGGTCTGTAGTTACGGTCTGTTACAGCAGGAAGAGGTCGCGACCATGCTGGCCGGGGTAGAATGGCGGACGATCGTTCTCGACGAGGCGCAGGCGATCAAGAATTTCTCGACCAAGCGATCGAAAGCGGCGATGAGCCTGCAAGGGGATTTTAAAATGATCGCCACGGGAACGCCGATCGAGAACCATTTAGGGGAATTATGGAATCTTTTCCGTTTTATTAATCCGGGTTTACTCGGTTCGCAGGAGAGTTTCGATCGACGTTTCGCCACGCCGATCGAGAAATACAATGATAGAACCGCCCGCGAAAGCTTGAGAAAACTGGTGCGGCCGTTCCTCCTCCGACGCACGAAAAACCAAGTTCTCGCCGAATTACCGCCGCGTACCGAGATTCTGGTGCCGATCGAATTAAGCGTCGAGGAGAAGGCGTTTTACGAGGCGTTACGTCGTCAGGCCGTGGAGAGATTAAGCGAGAGCGACAGTACCGCCGGCGCGAAACATCTACAGGTACTCGCGGAGATCATGAAATTACGCCGGGCCTGCTGTCACCCGAAGCTGGTAATGCCGGATATGGATTTACCGGGGTCTAAATTGACCCGATTCGGGGAAGTTCTCGATGAATTATTGGAGAACCATCATAAGGCGTTGGTGTTCAGTCAATTCGTGGATCATCTCTCGATCGTTCGCGATTATCTGGATAAACGGGAGATAAAATATCAATACCTCGATGGTAGTACCCCGGCGAGCGATCGACAGAAACGGGTAAAAGCGTTTCAAGCCGGAGAGGGAGACGTATTTCTGATTAGTTTAAAAGCCGGGGGAACGGGATTAAATCTCACCGCGGCCGATTACGTGATCCATCTCGATCCCTGGTGGAATCCCGCGGTAGAGGATCAGGCTTCCGATCGCGCGCACCGCATCGGCCAGAAGCGTCCGGTAACGATCTATCGATTAGTTGCCAAGGATTCGATCGAGGAAAAAATCGTCGATCTCCACCACCACAAACGCGATCTAGCCGATAGTTTATTAGAGGGAACCGACGCGAGCGGCAAACTCTCCACCGAAGAGTTATTACAACTAATCGCGGAGGGGTAGGGTGATGGGACGGGTTCGATCGTTTGTGTACAATATTATTGATTCGATCGAACTCTCTCCCGAACACCGATGAGTCAATCCCCCGTCAACGATTCCCTAGAAGTTATCCTGACAAAGATCGGGGAAACATTAGACACGCTACAAAAAGATCTCACCGATCTCAAGATAGATATGGCGGAAGTTAAAACCGAAATCAAAAATATTGATAAGCGATTGGAGAAGGTAGAAGGCACTCAAGACGCTTTGATTAAAGATGTCTCCGATCTCAAGGGTGCGAAATCGCTAATTATTCCCGTAGTTGTGGCGGTTTTAACCAGTATCCTGACTTTACTCATTCGCTCTATTCCCAATCCTTGAAAAGATTTTTTCGGTTCACGCGAGAATCACCAATACCCCAAAAGATTATCCTCCACAAGCTAACCACTCGACTGGCTCGAAAATAATCTCTTTACTTGTCGATAGGAGTCGCTATAGATCAGGGGAGCTTTCAGCTTATCTATCACGGATTGAATCGGTGGCCAAGAATATTTATTACCGATGTGAGAGTAAGAGATATAAAATAATTCAGGTTCATCACTATAATTGAAATAACACTTTCTTAAAGTTTTTTTCCAATTCAGAAAGTGTAAGTACATAATTTCCTCTTGACCATCGTACAGCTTGCCTTTCCGCCAACACCATCGGTTCACGTACATCGGTAAATGCGATTCGTGGTAAATTTCTCTCTCGGTTTTAGGGCTGGCAAAGTTGACAAGACTTTGCCGGGGCCGATAAATTTTTATTTCTCCCTCTTTCATTAACTTGTTCGTTAAATGACCCATTTTTCCTTCATCGAATCCTGTATATTTCTCTTCTTGAAACTGTACTTGATACATGGGATGTTTTTGAAAAAGCTTGTTGATTTTTGAGGTATTTTTGTATAGTGTAAAATGACCAGATAGACGAGGTTTATTCGCACTTAGGGAAGTAATCATATCATGTTCATCTAAAATATCATTGGTAATAAATTTTCGTATATTTCCAAAAACAATGTCTATATCACCGTGACCCCAAAAATCATAGTCTGTCAAATATTCTTGAAAAATTAAACCTAAAGCGGGTTTGAATTCACAGATTTTATACGCTTTAGAGAAATGAACGGGAAATTCTAGCTCGCGAGAAGCCAGGTCGCAAAAATCTTTTAGGGTAAAAGAAATAAATTTGACATTATTACCCCTATAGGGAACTTTTTCACAATCCGTAAAAAAAATCCAATCAATATCTGAATTATAGCGGCAGGAATGAAGGAACGCCGGGAACCATACGGGCCAGATACCGAAATAGGGAACCACAATAGCTATTTTCATAATGTCAGTAAAAAAAACTAAAGTAGCGATAATTAACAAATTTCTCTCTATTGAAAAATCCAAATTTCTCGATAATCGAATACAGTACGCCTCGATCGATAAACTTCTTGTCAAAGGTTACTCGATGAAGCGAAATCGATTTTCGGAGATCATGGATAAATAGAAAGACCGCACAAAAGATTTTCAAAACCTTTTGTTTTCGAGAAAAGAAATATATTTCTTTGGCTATAAGAATAACCTATTTTTAGGAAGGTGTCAAACAATTATTTTTCACGAGCCGAGATAGGTAATAATGTTTGGTGAGATTGATGAAAAAGCTAATTATGTATAGCTATATATAACTATTTATAACTATGTATAACTATGTCTAAAATTCAAAGTTTTCTAGCGTGAATTTCTAGGGGAAGATCGATTTTCACGGCCGCCGGCGCGGGGGGATCGAGATGCCCGCTTGGAGGGGGTAGAAGACAGGTTTTTCAAGGGAAGCGCGAACTCCCGGCGAAAACGGTTTCCCTTAAATAGAGAGGCTTGTAACCCGTTGATTTCCGGTCACGTCGGGACTCAAAGTTTTAAGGTATCGGTCATGACATCCCGATCGGGGATTACCGTCGATCGATTCTTGTCTCGGGTGAATTCAAGGAAAATTAATTTCGTTCTATCAATAATCGCGGGATGGCCGAGGCGATCGACCATCCCGATTCTCGTTTATTCCGCTCCCTCGATCGGCGCGAATCCCTGACGCTGGATATTCTCGCTAACGTGACGCGGTTCGAGGAATTGTAGGAGGTAATCCGGGCCGCCGGCTTTCGATCCTACCCCGGACATCTTGAAACCGCCGAAGGGTTGACGGGAAACGATCGCCCCGGTGATCGATCGATTAATATACAGATTCCCGACCTCGAATTCCTCGATCGCTCGGTTAATATGCGCCGGAGTGCGGGAATATAAGCCGCCGGTGAGCGCGTAATCCGTCCCGTTCGCCACCGCTAACGCTTCCTCGAAATTCTTCACCCGCGTGATCGCCACCACCGGGCCGAAAATCTCCTCGCTGGCGATCGCGGCACTAGGAGGAACGTTTTTAAACACCGTCGGACTGACGAAATATCCCGTTTCCGGAATCGGCATTTCTAACGCCACTTCCGCCTCTTGTTTGCCCGTTTCGATGTACTCGCGGATACGCGCTTGGGCTTTGTCATCTATCACGGGGCCGACTTCCGTACCGGGTAAATCCGTCGCGCCGATATTTAGAGACTTGGTAGCCTCGACAAATCGATCGACAAAGGCATCGTACACCGGATCGAGAACGACGATCCGCGAGCAGGCCGAGCATTTTTGTCCCGTGTAGCCGAAAGCCGATTTCACCGCGCCGACAACCGCCTGATCGAGATCCGCGCTCTCATCGACGATAATCGCGTTTTTCCCGCCCATTTCGGCGATTACCCGTTTTAAATGCTTCTGTCCGGGGGCGACGAGCGCCGCGTCCGCGTAGATGCGACAGCCAACCTCCCGCGAACCGGTAAAGGCGATCAGGTGAATATCCGGGTGTTTGACGATGTGCGCGCCCACCTGGGAACCCTTACCGGGGATAAATTGGAAAACGCCTTTTGGAATGCCCGCTTCTACGAGAATTTCGGCGAATTTAGCGGCGATTACCGTGGAGGTTTCCGCGGGTTTCAAGAGGGTGCAATTGCCCGCGACTAAGGCCGCGACCGTCATACCGACGGCGATCGCCAGGGGGAAATTCCAGGGGGAGATAACGAGAGCGATTCCCCGCGGTTGATAGATATAGCGATTATTTTCCCCGGAAACGTCGAAATTATGTCCCGCGTCGAGACGTTCCATCTCGTCCGCGTAATAACGACAGAAATCGATCGCTTCCGAGACTTCCATATCGGCCTGTTGGATGACTTTCCCCACTTCCAAACAGATCCACGCGGAGAGTTCGTGTCGCCGATTTTCCATTAAAGTCGCCGCTTTCCGCAGGATTCCCGCTCTTTCCCGAACGGGGGTTTTTTTCCACGCGGGGAAAGCTTTTTTCGCCGCCTCGATCGCGGTTTCGGCCTGTTCGATCGACAGTAACCCGATCTTACCGACGATCTCGATCGGATTACAGGGATTCACCGAATCGATCACCGTTTCCGTGGAGACATATTCGCCGTTAATCAGGGGTAAATAGGTTTTCCCGAGGGAATTCTTGACGAAATCTAACGCTTTTCTCCCTTTCTCCCGTAATTCATCGTTCGCGTAATCGGTATCCGGCGCGTTCGGGAAACCTTTAGAAACGGACTTATCGTTACCTAAAACTTTCGGCGGCGCGATCAGATCGTCAACGGGGCGATCCTCTAAATTCTGCCGGAGGAAAGAACTATTCGCCGTATTCTCCAATAAACGGCGGATTAAATACGCCATTCCCGGTAATAGTTTCCCGTAGGGCGAATAGACGCGTACCCGATGTCCGCGCTTGACTAACGCTTTCGCCAGGGGATCGCCCATCCCGTACAATACCTGCATTTCAAAGCGACGACGGGGGATCTGTAGGGTTTCGGCGATGGCGCAGGCGAGAGCTTGAGAGCGCACGTTATGGCTACCGATCGCGGCGTAGAGATACTGATGATTTTCCAGTAATAAGCTCGTCATCCGCTCGAAATTAGCATCGCTGGCGGATTTCTCGTTATACACCGGCTGAGGCCAGTGATTCTGGAGCGATTTAATCGTTTCCTGATCCCAGTAGGCTCCTTTCACCAGTCGCACCGTGACCGGATATTCGCGTTTTTTCGCCCATTCGATTAAATTTTTTAAATCCGCTTCGGAATCTCGTAAATAAGCCTGTAAGGTAATTCCTATATCCGTTCTGGTTCGGAATTCTTCTTCTAATAATAAATCTTTCAGGATGGAGAGGGTGAGATTTTTATAGACGTACTGTTCCATGTCGAAGTGGATCGCGACCCCCAATTCCCTCGCGCGACGCAAGAGGAGACGGATGCGATCGCTCACTTTCTCCCGACTCCCCTCCGGATCGATGGGATCGAATTGAGAATAAAACGCGGTGAGCTTGACAGAAACTTGCACTTGCGGTATGCGTTCGCCGTCCGCCTCGTCGATTTCGGGAACCCGTCCCCATCGGGTAGCCTCTTTCGCGAGGTGTTCCATAATGTCGAGGTAGCCTTGTAGATAGGCTTTCGTTTCCGATTCCGCGATCACCGCCTCACCGAGCAGATCGATGGTGAACGCCATTTTCTCTTTTCGCAGACGTTCGACGGTTTTGGTGACTTGTGCCTCGTCTTCCCCCGCGATGTACTTGCGCGCGAGGGTTTCCACCGCTTTACTGATTGTGGCGGCGGCTAGTTGCGCGGGAGGGGAATGCGGATCGCTGAAGTTGAGAATACCTTTCAGCGCGCCGGGCAGTTCTACCGATTCATCACCGAGGTATTGTTGGAGGTGGTTAGCGATCTCGGCGTTGCTACGCAGGGCCGGGAGACAGTCGATAAAGCGGAATAACTGCACCCGTAAATTGGGGTTAGCCATCGCCCAACCGAGTAATTTATCGTCCCAACGCATCTGATCCTGTAAAGTCGCCCAAAGCGATCGTTTCTCGCGGGTTTCGGCGAGGAGTTGTTTCGCGATCTCGCGGGTTTTGGCTTCGTAGTTTTGATTCGATTCGATTTGTACGACCACGGCGTTAATACTCCGATTGCTAGTGTGAGGAAGAATTCTGTAGGGAATAGCCCGAACACTCTATTCTAACCGATCGGGCGGGGGATTTTCCCCACTGCCGGCGGGCGCGCATATTCGACCGCTCGCGGAATTGAAAAATTGTCGCGTGGTTAGGGAGCCAGGAGTCAGGAGCCAGGAGGAAGGAGAAAGAATTTTATCGTTGAAAATCCCAGAAAAAACTTGTTTATCTTGTATAATTCCAGGTTTTGAAGTTTTTAGAGCATCCAGACCCCATCGCGCGAGAAGTCTATTATAAAGGGAGAAGGATTGTCGATCGCTCGCGAGACAATTCCCGTATACACCCGCTATCTCCAACTCTAAAATATGACTTATCCGGGCAAAAAATTTATCATGGTCTGTCAGCATTCTTCCTGCGCGGTGCAGGGCGCTTTGAAAGTGCTTTCGGCTTTTGAATTGGCGGATCTTCCGGAAGACGCGATCGTGATGACGAGCGGTTGTCAGGGACAATGTAGTACCAGTCCGACGGTGCGAATTCTGCCGGAAGAAACTTGGTATTTTCGCGTGAAACCTAGCGATGTGGAACGGATTGTCGAGGAACATCTGAAAGGGGGGAAACCGGTCAGAAGTTTACTGAATCCCCGGATTCATCCAAGCGAGGAGGAGGAAAATGAGGATGGAAGCGAGCGCTAAATTTTCTTCAAGGGTAAATGTTATCTCCGGAATGAGGGAAGTTTTTACTCGATCGAGTGCCGATTTTCTCTCTCCCGTAGCCTTTCCCGATCTCTCGATCGATCTGTCCCGAATTTTTACTCTCTAGATTTCGAGGAAAACCATGACAATACAAACCGCGAAAACGGATATTTTATACGCTCGGGATTATTGCCTCTGGCTAGAAACCACGATCGAGAAGTTACGACAGAAACAATTTGATGTAGTGGATTGGGAAAATGTGATCGAGGAGTTAGAAAGCGTGGGAAGAAGCGACAGAAGAGCGGTCAAAAATCTTTTAACCCGTCTTTTCGAGCATTTGTTGAAATTAGGCTATTGGAAATCAGAACGAGAGTACAATGCCAATAAATGGAAAGGCGAAATTCGGAATTTTCGTCAACAAATTAAGGATGAGCTTAAAGCGAGTCCGAGTTTAAAAAACTATCTGATCGAGGTATTCCCTGAATGTTATCGAAACGCGAGAGACATTCTAGCCGATACCAGTGGACTATCGATCGATACCTTTCCCGAAGAACCGATCGTCACCGTGGAACAGGCATTAGACGAAAGTTATCTCACCCGCTAAAACTCACTTGAATTTCACTTTATTACCGAGCCAATTGGTGATTAATTTCGGACAATTCTTTTTAAACCAATAGAGCGCGTAGATCTTAAAAATAGGTTTGGAAAGACGGGCGATCGCCCGCATAATTCGATTTAACGGTCGCCGTCGAAATTTCTTATCGATTAAATTAATCGAACCCACATCGTAGAGACAATCGAGGATCATTTTTACCGTCGCCTCCTCGCGCTCGAATAAACTATCGAGTAATAATAAAACTTCCGTCATCCGTTGTTGTTTGAAGCGATCGTCTTCCGAGATGGCGGGTACTACTTTCGGTAGAGAGACGAGAGGATTATTCCGGGAAGTCAGCATGATTCGAGGGTATCGATAAATTGTCTGTATTGTAGGGGATCTATCCTCGATCGGGCGAAAAATTTTTTCCGGATGGCGGGAATCCCTACCCGGCCGTTCCCCCGCGCGGGGGATAAAGGAAGATCCCGTACCCCTACAATAGAGAGAGGTAGAGACCACTTTTAATCAATTTGGCGTAACGATGAGTGTAAAAAGCAAACCTCCCTCACAATCCCGGCTGATCGGCAATATTTTACTGGCGATCGGCGGTTTATTCCTGCTGGTGAATTTATTTTTCCCGCAGATCTTCGGTTCCCCCGTCCCGAAAGTTCCCTACAGCCTCTTCATCGACCAGGTGGAAGACGGGAAAGTAGCGCGGGCATCCGTGGGACAGAACGAGATCCGCTATCAGATGAAAAGCGACCAAGAGGGGCAATACGGCCCGATTTACAGCACAACGCCGATTTTTGACCTAGAATTGCCCAAACGCCTCGAAGCCAAAGGGGTCGAGTTCGCCGCCGCGCCCCCGCCGAAAAACGGCTGGATCGGTAGTATCCTCGGTTGGGTGATTCCCCCGCTGATTTTTGTCGCTATCTGGCAATTTTTCCTCAATCGCGGCGGTGGTGGCGGCCCCGCGGGCGCGCTCTCGATCACGAAAAGCCGCGCTAAAGTTTACGTGGAAGGCGATAGTACGAAAACGACCTTCCAAGATGTGGCCGGTGTAGAAGAAGCGAAAGTCGAACTCGCGGAAATCGTCGAATTCCTCAAATATCCCCAACGTTACGCCAATATAGGCGCACGCATTCCCAAGGGCGTGTTATTAGTCGGCCCGCCGGGGACGGGAAAAACCCTACTCGCGAAAGCGGTCGCGGGCGAAGCGAACGTTCCTTTCTTCAGTATCTCCGGTTCCGAGTTCGTGGAATTGTTCGTCGGCGCGGGCGCGGCGCGGGTTCGCGATCTGTTTGAACAGGCGAAGAAAAAAGCCCCCTGTATCATCTTTATCGATGAACTGGACGCGATCGGGAAATCCCGCGCGAATGGCGGTTTTATCGGCGGGAACGACGAACGCGAGCAGACTCTCAACCAGTTACTCACGGAGATGGACGGATTCAACGCCGGAGACGCGACGGTAATCGTCCTCGCCGCGACGAACCGCCCGGAAACCCTCGATCCCGCGTTATTACGGCCGGGACGGTTCGATCGCCAGGTACTCGTGGATCGCCCGGATCTCGCCGGCCGCCTGAAAATTCTCGAAATTTACGCCGGTAAGGTGAAATTAGGCCCGGACGTGGATCTGAAAGCGATCGCTACCCGGACTCCCGGATTCGCGGGCGCGGACTTAGCCAACCTCGTCAATGAAGCGGCGTTACTGGCGGCGCGTCAACAGCGGAACACGGTAGCCCAAGAGGACTTTAACGAGGCGATCGAACGGGTGGTCGCGGGTTTAGAGAAGAAAAGCCGCGTTCTCTCCGATAAAGAGAAGAAAATCGTCGCCTATCACGAGGTAGGTCACGCCCTCGTCGGCGCGGTTATGCCGGGTGGCGGGAAGGTGGCGAAAATCTCGATCGTTCCCCGCGGGATGGCGGCGCTAGGGTATACGTTACAGATGCCCACGGAAGACCGTTTCCTAATGGATGAATCGGAATTACGCGATCAGATCGCGACATTATTAGGGGGAAGATCCGCGGAGGAAATTGTCTTCGGTAGCATCACCACCGGCGCGGCGAACGATTTACAACGCGCCACGGATCTCGCGGAACGAATGGTGACAACTTACGGAATGAGTAAGGTTCTCGGCCCTCTCGCCTACGAGAAAGGTCAACAGAATAATTTCCTCGGCGATGGCATGATGAACCCCCGTCGTATGGTTAGCGATGACACGGCGCGGGCGATCGATGAAGAGGTTAAGGATATCGTGGAAGAGGGACATCGAACCGCCCTCGCTATCCTCAATAAAAACCGCGATCTTCTCGAAGAAATCGCCCTAGAAATCCTCAATAAAGAGGTAATCGAGGGTGAGGAGTTACAGAAGTATCTCGATCGGGTTCAGTCGATCGAACGCGAGGCGATCGGGGTGTAAGTCTCCGAATACGGGGCGGAATCCAGTTCCGCCCTCTCACTTTTACACCGAACACGATATCGATTTATGCCAGCAAAAGATATTTATCACGACGCGGTTAAAAATGCCTTGATTAAAGATGGTTGGGTTATCCTTGCCGATCCTTATTTTTTACAATTTGGGGATGTCGATCTATTCGCCGATCTACTCGTCGAAAAACCTTTGCTCGCTGAAAAACGAGGGAATACAATAGTGGTTGAGATTAAAAGTTTTATTAGCTTTTCACTGATTCGAGATCTTCAAAATGCGTTGGGGCAGTATCTCATATATAGGGATGTTTTAGAACTAACTAATCAAAATTATGAAATTTACTTAGCCATTCGTGACACGATATTTGAAGATTTCTTTCAAAAAGATGCTATTCAAGCTATTGTTAAACGTCACGGTGTAAAATTTATTGTTTTTAATGATGAAAGAGAGAAGATCGCATCATGGATAAATTAAATCACTATCGAGAATGTATTAAAAAAATTCTCACGGAATACGATCGATTAGTCCGACAGTCGCCGAATCATCGTCTAGAAACGTGCCTAGTATTCGATGAAACGCGCGATCATTATCTTTGGTTAACCTTGGACTGGGAGGGAAGTAAACGGCGACGATATACTCACGTTCACGTTCGCATCAAAAACGAAAAAATTTATATTGAAGAAGACTATACAGAAGAAGGAATCGCCGACGAACTCACGCGATTAGGGATTCCCAATAGCGAGATCGTTCTAGCTTTTCAACCGCCGGACGTGAGACAATTTACCGACTTCGCGATCGCGTGAAAATCCCTTCCTATTGCGACGGGAAACCGGCAATTCCGAAAACCATTTACCCCGTCTCGTCCTCGAATTTATAACCCACGCCGACCACGGTTTTAATAAACATCGGATTGGCGGGATCGGGTTCCACTTTCACCCGTAAACGGCGGATATGGGTATCTACCACCCGTTCATCGCCGAAAAAGTCATTTCCCCACAAATTATCGATCAACTGGGTACGACTCCAGACGCGACCGGGATAACTGACGAAAGTGGCGAGGAGATTGAATTCTAGGGTGGTGAGATCGAGGATTTCCGCTGTCTGTCCGTCGAGTTGTCGGATGGCTTGATGTCCGTCGAGATCGATCGAGAAATGACGGGTACGATGCAGTTGGCGCGGTCCCGCGTCGTGACGGAGACTTCGCCGGAGTAGGGCCCGGACTCGCGCCACCAATTCCCGCGGACTAAAAGGTTTCACTAGATAATCGTCCGCGCCGGTGGACAGGCCGATAATTCGATCGATCTCCTCCCCCCGCGCCGTCAACATTAAAATATAGGGATCTTTCGTCCCCGGTTTCTGCCGGATACGCGCGCACACTTCCAACCCGTCCAACTCCGGTAACATGATGTCGAGAATTACCAATTCCGGCTGTTTTTGGTAAAAAAGTTCCAATCCCACCCGCCCGTTATGCGCGACATGACAGGAAAACGATTCTCTCTCTAGAGTCTGCTGGATCAAGCGGGCGATCTCCATCTCATCCTCGACAATCAGGATGTCCATCGATCGTTCCTCCGTTACACGTATCGCACTCTCTTACAATAACCCGCTTTCGGCCCGCTGACCGAGCGGCGAGAAAGGGCGAGAACGGGGGATAATGGTTCGGAAACGAGAGATCGAGGAAATTCGGGATACCCGCCCGCGGCGATCGGGGTTAGAGTTAAAAGCATCAGCCCCGATCGAGAAATCCCGATGACTAACTCGAAGAATCAACTCGTAGCTACCCGTAGCTACCCCCCACAAAAACTCCAAGAACAACGAGCCGAACAGGAACGCCTAGACAATATCCTCCTACTCCTCCAGAATCTTTTCGAGCGCGAGGAAGCCACGGCTAAACTCATCCTCGATTCTCTCTACGATATCGGTTCGGTGAATCTGATCAACAGCAAAGTTCCCACCCGTCCCTTAAAAAGCCTCTCCAAAGCGATCGCCCGTTCCTCGAAACCGGTTTTCCGCGTTTTCGCCCTGCGTTGGTTCAAAAAGAACTGTCCTCGCCTGATTACCGACTGGTTATATTCCCTCGTGCGGTTTTAGAGGTACTCGTGCCGTAAATAGGGAACCGCGACGACTTCCCCCTTCGCCTCGCCGACCTTCACGGCTAATCCGGGGCCGCCCGCTTTCGTTTTCACGTATCCCAGCGCGAAATTATCGACAACGCTGGTAATCTCGCCGATTTTCCCCGCTTCTCCCTCGATCGCCGTCCCCACTTCCACGGGTCGATCGAGTTGGATTCCCCACAGCCGCTGTTTCACCCCTTTATAGGTGTTCAGACGGGCGATCGTTTCCTGTCCGATATAACAGCCCTTCTCGAAGGAAATCGCCCGCCATAGCCCGGCTTCCAGCGCGTTATAGTCCTCGGTTAACTCTCGATCGGCCGCCGGTCTTCCCTGTCGGACGCGTAAAGTCTCCCAAACCGTCGATCCCGCGGGAATCGCTCCCATTTTCACCAATTCCTCCCAAAACGGTGCGAGAATCGCCACCGGAACGATCAGCGTGTATCCGGGCAGATCCAATCCCGTCCCGACCGCGACGCGGATCGGGCCGATCGCCACGGAAACCTCTCGATGATCCCCCTCCACCCCCGCTAAAATCTCCTCGGAAACCCCGATTTTTTGTAGGTATTCCCCGCTTCTATCACCGATCAGGGTAAAAACGCCAAAATTGTCGCTAACGTCCGTAATTTCCACCTTATCCATCGGGAAGATGTAGCGATCGATCCACGGGAGGAGAAACGAGCGACGGTTCGGATCGACGAGAATCAAGAGCGAGTCTTCGGTGGCGTAAACGGTCGCCAGATCGAGGGTTCGCCCGGTAGAGTTAACGAAAATCGTCTCCATGCCCCGATCCGGTCGGATACTATCGATCCGGTTGGTGGTTTGGTTATGGAGGAAACGCAGGCGATCGCTTCCCGTCATCCAGAGGACACCGAGATCGGAGCGATCGATCAGTAGGGGATCGGCGGTAAGCGCGTCCCGATCTCGGTTAAAACTTTCTGGAACGTCGTGATTTTCCCGAAAAATCGCCCCGTATTTCTCCTGAACTTCCCGTAACTGTTCTTTCATACTTCATCCGTGGGTAAATTCGCGAATAGCTGTCGGATCACTCGATCGGTTTTCGTTTCTAGACCGTGCCAGTCCACCTCTCCCGTCTCGTCGAGTAAAGCCGTATCGATGTCGATCTCCTGGCTTTCCCCGCTCTCGTCCGCGGGATAATCGAGAAAACAGATCCGGAAACAGAGATCCCAGAGATCTACGGTAGTCGAGTGTTCCCCGCGCGTCAAACAGAGCCGATAACCGGGGTAAGGAGTCTCGATCTCTTGAAAAGTGCCTGCCCACGGGGAATTTTCCAACTGTTTCCGTAAATTATCCAGAACCCGAATAAACGCGGGTTGCATCAATCGTTCTGCCTGTTCCCAGGCGAGGCGATTTTTAAATCGTGGTTTCATAGACTGAGCGCGAGCGAGACGCGCCGGGATTTCCTCCCATTATCGCTCGCGAGGGCGTTCGCGTTCGCGAGCGAAAACACGCCCCCCGTCAAAGGAGCGCGTAAGATAGAAGGTAACGTAAGCTTTTTTTTCAGCTTGGCAGGAAATCCCGCCGGTTCCCGGAGTGAGGAGATAGGGATTAACCGATAACTGTCTCCCGGAAGCTGATGAGTATATTCTACAACGATCGGGGTACGGGGAAAACCGGGGCGATAAAAAATTCTCTCGATCGGGGTTTTCCCGCGTTCTTACCCCGATCGAGTCCGGGATCGTTGTTTTTTTCCGAGGGGGGAAGGATTCTCCCGAAAGTTTTTCGCTCGGTTTCCGGCGAGATTTTCCGATCGACTATCGGCAGAGGTTGTTTATCGATCTCACACTAACTCGACGTGAGAATCGTCACCGATCATAAAACGGAGCGCTTTCGGCCGTCGCGGGGCGATTTCCAGTTTCGCGCGCCGTCCGATGACGCTATCGACGATACGTTGATGGATTCCCGTGACGATCGCCCCCTCCAGAATCACGCTATGCTCGATATCCGTGTCGATCAGTTTCACCCCGTCGGCGATACTGCTGTAGGGGCCGATAAAACAATTCTCGATGTGGCAACGATCGCCGACGATCACCGGGCCGCGGATCGTGCTATTGATTACCCGAGTTCCCTCGCCGATCTGTACCCGGCCGATCGCCTGACTCCGATCGCCTAGCTGACCGTTGACGGAAATTTCGAGACGGGTATCGAGAATAATCCGATTCGCCTCTAAAAGATCGTCTTTTTTCCCGGTATCGAGCCACCAGCCGCTTAACTGTAATGCCTCTACCGATTTCTCTAGAACGATCAACTCCTGAATCGCGTCGGTGATCTCCAACTCCCCGCGCGCGGAGGGTTGAATCGCGTCGATCGCCTCGTGAATCGTCGGCGCGAAAAAGTAAATCCCCACCAGCGCGAGATCGGACGGGGGATTCTTCGGTTTCTCGACTAACTGTAAAACTTTTCCCGTTTCATCCACTTTCGCCACCCCGAAGGCACCGGGATCGGACACTTTCCGCAGGAGGATCAACGAGTCGAGGGATTGTTCGTGAAACGATTCCAGGAAGGGAGTCAGGGGATCTTCGATCAGGTTATCGCCCAGGTACATGATAAAAGGCGAATCGCCTAAAAACGATCGGGCCGTTTTCACCGCGTGGGCGAGTCCCGCGGGGTGTTCTTGAAGGATATAGGTGATTTTCGCCCCGAAGTGTTCCCCCGCACCCGTTTTCTCGCGAATTTCATCGCCGGTTTCCGGGCTGATAATGATACCGATATCGGTGATTCCCGCCGCGACGATCGCCTCGATACCGTACCAGAGAATCGGTTTGTTGGCGACCGGGACTAATTGTTTCGCGCCCGTGTAGGTTAGGGGACGTAAACGCGTACCTTTTCCACCGGATAAAATCAGTGCTTTCATAAACTCTCGCGGGTAGGAATACAATTTAGATAGAAGAAATTCGCGGGTATTGATTCGGTATCCTTCGATCGTTTTCTCCTAGAGGGTCGCGAACCCGGCCATCATCGATGTCAAAGAATCGCGCCAGTAGGGGGGGATATACCCGAGTCGATCGTGGATTTTTTGACCGGAAAGGACGGAATAGGCGGGACGGACGGCGGGAGTCGGGTATTCGGCGGTCGTGATGGGAATAACCCGCTGAATTTTTAACGGGATTCCCAACGTTTTCGCCTCGTCGAAAACCGTCCGCGCCAGATCGAACCAACTGGCGACCCCGCTATCGGTAAAGTGATAGATCCCCCCCGGAGTGTCGGTATTTTTCAAGAGAACGGCGATCGCGTCGGCGATATCTTTCGCGAGCGTCGGACTTCCCACCTGATCCATCACTACTTTTAATTCTTCCCGTTCTTTGCCCAGACGGATCATCGTCTTGACGAAATTACTTTTCCCGTGAATTCCGTATACCCAAGCGGTACGGAGAACGATCGAGTTCGGATCGATCTCTCGGATAAATTCTTCCCCTTGTAATTTCGTTTTTCCGTAGACACTTAAGGGGTTAACGGGATCGGTTTCCCGATACGGGGTGTTTTGCCGACCGTCGAAAACGTAATCGGTGGAAATATGCAGGAACCTCGCCCCGCATCTCCCGGCCTCTTCCGCGAGGATTTTCGGGGCCTCGGCGTTGACGGCATAAGCGAGTTCTACCTCGCTCTCGGCCTTATCGACCGCGGTGTAAGCGGAGGCGTTGACGAGAATCTCCGGCCGTGTAGCCCGGACGAGGGCGCGAATTCCCTCGCCGTCGGTTAGATCCAGTTCCTCGCGTCCGATGTTGATGACCTCGCCGAGAGGGGGTAGGGTGAACTGTAATTCCCGCCCCACCTGTCCCCGCGCGCCGATGAGTAAAATTTTAGGCATAGATAATTTCTCGGTCGGGAAAGCTAACGGTGAATCGCGATGTTTACGGGAAAACCTCGGCCGATCGAAAAGCCTGTCCCGCTCGGTCTTTCTCCGCTAAAAGAGGCTCCCCGTCGAGTTTCCAATCGATTCCCAGATCGGGATCGTTCCAAACGATCGTCCGTTCGTACTGCGGGGCGTAATAATTCGTGGTTTTATATAAAAAATCGGCGTATTCTGAAAGAACGGAAAATCCGTGGGCGAATCCTTCGGGAACCCATAGCTGACGTTTGTTTTCGGCACTGAGTAGACAACCGACCCATCGCCCGAAGGTGGGGGAACTTTGACGGAGATCGACCACCACATCGAAGACACTCCCGATCGCGACGCGAACGAGTTTGCCCTGCGGGTTTTGAATCTGGTAATGTAGTCCCCGAACCACGTTTTTTAGGGAACGGGAATGATTATCCTGCACGAAGGGGGAGCGAATACCGGTCTTTTCTTGAAAGGCTCTCTCGTTAAAACTTTCAAAGAAAAACCCCCGATCGTCCCCGTACACTCTCGGTTCGATGATTAATACATCGGGAATCTCGGTGGGAATAACTAGCATAAATCTTTTATCGGGTTAGGTCAGAAGCGATTTCGGGTACGGAACTTTCTCGCGTAGCTTACCACGAATGATTGCTTTCCAGTGCTTTCTCTAGATAGATTTTAGAGAGATGACCGGCAATAGCTTTGTAAAATCGCGACACAATTGGCGATCGAACCGAGGGGCGCGATCTCGTACCCGTGAGTATTTTGGGTCGGGAAACTTAAACAGGCCCCCCGAGCGACGTGACCGAATTTCATGGCGATCGAGGCATCGCTCCCGAACCCGCTAATTACCGCTAATTGTAGGGGGATTCCCGTCCGTTCCGCCGCCGTCCGTAATTCCCGATTCAGATCCTCGTCGTAAATCCCGTAAGCGTCTTGAGATAGTAAAACGGGGGCGGTACTGTCCTCGATCGGGTATTCCGGGGAAAGGGGGCAGATTTCCAGCGCGATTAACGCGTCTAGTCGCTGATTGGCGCTGAAAAATAACGCCCCGATCGCCCCGACTTCCTCTTTCGCGGAGGCGACGAGATACACGTCGAACGCGGGTTCCCGTACCGTTTCCGCGAGCGCGAGGAGGATGGCCACCGACGCTTTATTATCGAGGGTGTAACTGGCGATATGATCTTTGAGGCGGATCGGTCGTTTGCGGTGTTTTCCGACCACCACCCGACTACCCGGACGCACCCCGAAAGCGGCCAATTCTTCCGGGCTACATTTCGTCTCGATCCACGCGTCCTCCCAGGTGACGGGGGTGTTTTCCTGCTGGGCTTTCTGCGGCGATTCGTGGGAGACGTGGCGCGATCCGAAAGAAAGTATCCCCGATATCGTCTCCCGATCGCCGAGAATATCCACCACTCCCTCGCCGTAGATCCAGGGATACGATCCCCCCAGTTTTCGCGCCTGTATCGTGCCGTCCGCTTGAATTTCCTTGACGATCGCCCCGATCTCGTCCTTGTGTCCGGTGATGGCGATTTTCCGGCTCGCGTCGCGTCCCGGTATACGGGATATCACGTTCCCGGCCGCGTCCTGCCGGGTTTCTAATCCGAGTTCGCGGAATCGATCGAGTAGGAAGCGATCGATCTCCCCCTCCACACCACTAGGAGAGTGACACAGGACAAGGGTTTCAATGGTTCGGAACAGGCGATCGAGATCCGTCATACCGATAAAGCTAAAAAAATCTTTACAGAATTCCCCGGCACATTTTCCGCGATCATCATCCTATAGGATGAGTACCTATAGTATCCTGTAAAAAGGTAGTTGACATTTGGAACATCCCTATGCGGTTAGGTGAAATTCTCGTGAAAAACCACGCCATCTCTTCCGAGCAGTTAGCGGAAGGGATTCGCCTACAAGAGAGCCAGTCCAAAAGATTAGGCGAGATCCTGATCGAGAGGGGATTGGTTCCGGAAGAAGAGATCGAAAGCGCGTTACAGGAACAGTATTGGCGGCGCAATGGCTTCTGGGTGCTGGAAGAGCGGGATTTACTTGCCGACCAGGGGTTGAGTTGTCGCGTCAAAGCCCGCGCTCTTTAAGACTTCTTCTGTCGATCCCCCATCCTGAACCCAGTAATTTTGCCCTAACCGTATAAATTGACGCTGGGTTCCCGAGCCGATGGTGGCGATCACGGGAACTCTCGCTTTTTGACGATCGCCCGATTGAAGGATACTTTTCAGGTGATTCTGACGGTGAGGATCGAGCGCCTCGGCCGGGGAAAGGTTAACCAGGACCATTTTCACCGTCTCGATCGGTTCCGCGTCCTCGATAATTAACTGTACTTTATCTTCCCGGCGATCGACCTTGCCCCAGACGATCAGGTGCGCGTCATCGACGAGAAGTTTCTGAACCCGCTCGTAGGTATCGGAAAACACCACGGCTTCCGACTGTCCCGACGCGTCTTCCACGGTGAGGAAAGCCATCGGGGTTCCTTTTTTGGTCATGATTTTCTTCACCGCCGCCAATAAAACGATCGCGCTGACTTTTTTTCTCGATTTGTGTTCTTCTAGATCCGCGAGATTGATGGGAGCGAGCAAACCGGCCGCTTTCTGTACCGCTTTCAAGGGATGTTCGGAAACGTAAAACCCTAAATGCTCTTTCTCTAGCTTCAGTTTTTCCTGTAGGGAAAAATCCTCGACCGGTGGCGCGCTCGGAGCCTGTTCAAACTCCGATTCCCCGCTATTTTCCGCAACGTCCGCGCTCCCTAACATATCGAAGATATTCATTTGACCGCTTTCTTTTTCCTTGGCGCGTTTTTGCGCCCAGGCGACCACGAGTTCGATGTCGTGAATGAGTTGATTTCGGTTCGGTTGAATTTTATCGAACGCGCCGCAATAAATTAACGTTTCTAACGCCCGTTTATTGACCACGCGCAGATCGACCCGCGAGCAGAAATCCGCGAGGGATTCAAACTTTCCGCCCGCTTCCTCTCGGGCCCGTAAAATCACATCGATCGCCCCCTCGCCCAAGTTTCTCACCGCCGATAACCCGAAGAGAATACTCTCGCCGATCGGGGTAAAATGTTTATTCGATCGATTGATGTCGGGCGGCTCGACAACAATGTTCATTTTCTGACAGTTTTCCCGGTACTTTTCCACCTTGTCCTGATTGTCACTACTGGCGGTCAGCAGGGCGGTCATGTACTCGACCGGATAATTCGCTTTCAAGTACGCCGTTTGATAGGTGACGTAAGCGTAGGCGGTCGAGTGGGATTTGTTGAAACAATTGGAAGCGATCGTTCCGTTGGCGAGCAGGAAATTATGATCCGTCTCGACCCCGATATCGTACACGGGTTGAACGCCTAACGATTTTCGATCGATAATTTTAACCATGTAATTCACTCTCAATTATTTCTTGAATCTTCTTGAATAGTAAATCGAGCTTTTCGGTCAGAAAATTCTGAGCAAAACGCGCTCGATATTTTCGATAAAATATGACGGCTTCTTCATCTAATGTGTCTATAAAAAGTACCGAAAAAAATCTATCTGTAGAGAATGGTGTAAGATCGCGAGAAGATTTCGATCGCTGATGTCGAGAATTATCGAAAAGTTCGATGATTACGGCAATTCTCCCCGCAGGAATTTTTTATAGTTTAACACGGCTTTTTTAAACGCTTCATTCGGAGGGGGGGGATTGAAAACCGTTTCGAGAAACCTTTCCGCGTCCTCGCCACTGAGTACGAGTTCGGTAATCCGGTAGTCGTCGGCATTCGGGTATTCTAGCGAACTCGGTCGTTCCGATTCAATCTCCGGTCTCGACTCTATTTCGGTTCGGGTATCCATCGCGGGAATCCTCGCTCTGTGGCGATCGGGGAAATACCCTATCATTCTATCGGTCAGTACCCGACGTTTCAACCGGCCGGACGGATCACCCGCGCGCGTGATGTACGATTTTAGCTAGGGGACGTAAAATCCCCCTAATCCTTTTATCCGTAACCGACATGACTAGCGCTACCGCCTCGCTCACTCTTTTGAGCCAATTTCAACTAGGAGACCTATCTTTAGAGAATCGTATCGTTCTCGCGCCGATGACCCGCGCTAGGGCCGGGGAAAAACGACTCGCGAACGAGATGATGGCCGAGTATTACAAACAACGGGCGAGCGCGGGCCTATTAATCACCGAAGCGACGGTGATTTCCGAACAGGGTATCGGTTGGTTGAATACGCCGGGGATCTACACGGACGAACAGGCGGAAGCGTGGAAAATCGTCACCAAAGTGACCCGGATGAAAGGAACGCCGATTTTCTGCCAGTTATGGCACTGCGGCCGCGCCTCTCATAGTAGTTTTCATAACGGCGAGTTACCGGTGGCTCCTTCGGCGATCGCCATTTCTGGGGAAATTCACACCCCGATCGGGAAACAGCCCCACGAGGTTCCTAGAGCGTTAGAAACCGCGGAAATTCCCGCGATTGTCGAGGATTTCCGGCGCGCGGCACAACGGGCGAAAGAGGCGGGCTTTGACGGGGTGGAAATTCACGCCGCGAACGGGTATTTAATCGATACTTTCCTCCAATCTTCGACCAACCATCGCGAGGATATCTACGGCGGGAGTTTGGAAAATCGCTACCGTTTTTTACAGGAAATTGTCGAAGCGATTCTGACGGTTTTTCCCGCGCATCGGGTCGGGGTTCGTCTCTCTCCGAACGGGGTTTACAATGACATGGGTTCGGACGATTTCCGGGAAACTTTCCTTTACGTGGCGGAACGGTTAAACGAGTGTAAGTTAGGGTATTTACATATACTCGACGGGTTGGCTTTCGGGTTTCATGAAAAGGGTGAACCGATGACGCTCGCGGAGTTCCGATCGGTTTTCGAGAACGCGATTATCGGCAATTGTGGCTACACGAAAGAAACGGCGGAGGAGATGATTCAATCGGGAGACGCGGATCTGATCGCGTTCGGTCGTGACTATATTAGTAATCCCGATCTGGTGGAACGGTTCGCCAATAATTGGCCGTTGAATCCTCCCGCGGATATGAAGGATTGGTATTCTTTCGAGAAGGAAGGGTATATCGATTTTCCGAAGTATCGTTAGTTTTCTAGATGCTGGCTACCCGAAAACATCCTGCTTCGGGAATAGTTTAGAAATCGATCGATCTCCTCTCCCTGGATGGGTGGGAGAGGAAACATCTTACTTATAATTCGCTCTAGTATCTTTCACGGCCGCCCAGAAGAAGAGCGCGGTAAGGGGAATACTAGCGACGAGAATTAAACTGGTGGTCGTGTTGCCGAGGTCGGGGTTTCCCGAGGTCAGTTCAAAAACGCAACCGGTGGCCGCGATGGCCGCGATACACGATCCCAATAAGAAAACGCCGCTTTTTGGTGTCACGCTGTCCACTCCTAAACTCGATCGAGCGATGGTTTTATTGTTACACGGCCTCACACTTTATCGATCGGTTTGACCGCGCCGACCGCGAAACCGTGTTTTTTCAGTTCCGTGGTTAGCGCCAGTTCGTTTTCGACTCGATCGACAAACATGACCCCGTTAAGGTGATCCATCTCGTGTTGGATGACGCGCGCGAGTAAACCGTCGGCTTTCAGTTTGCGCGGCCGTCCCTGTTCGTCTTTGAAGCTGACCTCGATCGTGTGCGGACGGATCACGTCTAGATACACGTTGGGAATGCTCAAACAGCCTTCTTCGGCTTTACAGAGTTCGCGACCGTAGCCGGTAATCTGGGGGTTGATTAAAACGAGGGGAGGATTTTCCGGTTTGTCGGGTTCGCAGTCGATGACGATGATCTGTTTATGGATGCCGACTTGGGGCGCCGCTAACCCGATTCCCTGCGAACTATACATCGTCTGGAGCATCTCGCGGGCTATCTGTCGGATGCTGTCATCGACCTTGGCGACGCGTTTGGCGGGTTGACGGAGGACTCGATCGCCTAAATAATGCAGTTCTAACGGGGGCTTGTCTAATTTCTTTTTTTCTACAGCAATGGTGGCAGTCATGGAATTTGTCGCTACTCTAGTCGTTTTACACCGTTGACTCGATCTTAATCTAATCCCGCCCGTTCCCGCTATAGGGTGAGGGGCGTGGGAATTTATTCGCCGTGGAATTGTTGGATTTTCTCGATATAGGCCAGATTCGCGAGGTTTAGTAACTTCTCTCGCCATTTCGGTTGATGGGTTTCGCCGATGCAGAGATATTGAGTTTTCTGGCAACGGATACGACCGGGACTGTGGCGGTAGATTTTCAGGGAGGGATCGATCGATCTGACTTCTTTCTCGGTTTCCGGGTTCGCGGGAATGCAGAACTCGTAGGCGAGCGATCGAACCCCCGTTCCCGTACCGATTAACCCGGATTCGGAGATGGTCGAGAGATCGAAAGTGATTTTCGATAGCACTTGACTTTCTTCGGCTTTTATGTTAATAAAAAATCCTTCGGTGAGGACGAGAATTAGGGCGATGGCGAGTCGAAACATGGTTTTTACCTTCCTATCGGGATCGTCGATTCCTCTTTTTTTCCTCGATCGATTTTTGTATCAAAATCATGGTTTTAATTTTCGGATTCGGACGCGGGTTTCGGAATGTCTAATCCCGCGATAGCTATCTTGACACACGCGAGAACTCCCTGCCAATCCCGTTCCGATAATTGTCCGATACTAACCAAATTAGCCGACGGGGGTAAAGTCACGATAAAACTCCGAAAAACGGACGCGACTCGTAAACCCGCTAATTGCCAATCCTGAAGGACATAATCGGTCACGCTTAACTCGGTTGTTCGGGTCGTGATCAACCCGACGATGACATCGGGACGGTTCGCGTGATAGGTTTTCGAGGACAAAATAACGGCGGGACGACGTTTAATTCCCGTGACACCTGGAAAATCCACCGTAACCACTTCACCGGGATTAAAAGTCACTCGATTAACCCCTCATCTTCTGGATAGTTTAGACCCGCGGATTGCAGGGAAAAGGACACTAGATCGAGTCTATCTTGTTCCGTCCATGTGTCACTCTCATCAAGAATAATCGAATCTTCGGCACAAATCCCGTAGAGAGATTCTAGTGAGGGTTCGGTAGTAGTTATCGAGTTCTCGCTTTCCGGTTCGACGATTTCTTGAACGATCACCCGTACCTTTTTTCCTTCGAGTTCGGGATCGAGTTTTTCTTGAAGAATTAGTTGACCGTCTGTGCAGGTCGCTCGCAGGATATGAACCATACTCCCTCGCGTGAATCGGAACGCTATTTTTCTAGTATAAAACGAACCCACAAGCCTGATAGTAAGGGGATGAAATCGGGAAACCCGCGGGGAAAGAGAGGGATTCTGCAATTCTAGCGAACTCGATCGAGGTCGGCCATAGAGATTCGATCGCTCTCCCTCCCCCCGCTTATCGGGAAAAAAACGGCGAAAAAAGAAATTATCCAGCCGAAAACGCTTTTGTCAAAAATTCAGACTCTGCCTTTACCCGGTCTCCTCTCCCAAAAGTTAAATTGAAATGAATTTCTCCTCGAACGGGGGGATCGTGTAGCAGGATCGGAATGGAACCGACAATTTTCGATCGAGAAACCTTCAGAATCCGTAACATTTTTGCAAAATTGTTCTGGTTTGTTTAGCTTGTCGTTGTATAGAGACAACAAACTTATGTCAAATATTTATATCGTATCGGCCGTTCGTACCCCGATCGGTCGTTTCGGGGGAGGATTAGCGGGATTATCGCCCGCGGATCTCGGGGCGAAAGCGATGGGGGCGGCGCTAGAAAGAGCGAATCTGCCCGCGTCCGCGCTAGATCTCTATATTTTCGGGAACGTTTTAGGCGCGGGCCACGGACAGTTAATTCCGCGACAGGCGGCGATAAAAGCGGGAATTCCCCTCGATGTGGACGGGTATCGCGTGGATATGGTCTGTTCCTCGGGCATGATCGCCGTCAGTAACGCCGTCACCTCGATCCGCGCTGGAGAAGCCGATCTCGTCCTCGCGGGAGGCATCGAATCCATGTCGCAAACCGGCTTTTTCCTCTCCAGTCGCGCGCGATGGGGCTATAAATTGCTGATGGGCGCGGCTATGGAACCGTTAACCGATCTCCTCGTTTACGACGGGCTAACGGACGCGACTACCGGCGAAGGGATGGGGGTACAGGTCGATCGCCTTTGCCTCGATCGAGGGGTTTCCCGGAGCGAACTCGACGAGATCGCCGCCCTCTCCCACCAACGCGCCGCCACCGCGACCGAAAAAGGCTGGTTTAGTAAAGAAATCGTACCGATCGAGATTAAAGCCAAAAAAAGCACGGAAATCATCGCCGCCGACGAGGGCATCCGTGCCGATAGTACCGCGGAAGGACTCGGGAAACTCCGGCCGGCTTTTAACCCCGAGGGCGTGTTAACCGCGGGCAACAGTAGCCAGATTTCCGACGGCGCGGCCGCGATTTTGGTCGCCAGTCAGAAAGCGGTGGACGAGTACGGTTTGCAACCGATCGCCCGAGTGTTGGGAAGCGCGTGGGCCGGGGGCGAAACCGCCCGTTTTCCCGAGATTCCCGTGTACGCGGTCAAGAAATTACTGGCGAAATTAGGGAAATCGATCGAGGATTTCGATCTCGTCGAGAATAACGAGGCTTTCGCGCTCAATAACCTACTTTTTGAAAAAGATCTCGGATTGGCGCGGGATAAACAAAACGTCCACGGGGGCGCGATCGCCCTGGGACATCCCATCGGCGCGTCCGGGGCGCGGGTTATCGTCACCCTACTCAACGCGTTGACGGTACACGATAAAACCCTCGGACTCGCCGCTATCTGTCACGGGACCGGTGGCGGGACGGCGATCGCTTTCGAGAGAATCTAGGAGGAAAAATTATGGTGTCATTGGGATTGGAAGATAAAGTCATCGTCGTCACGGGAGGCAATCGGGGCATCGGCGCGGCGATCGTGTCGTTGCTAACCGATCTCGGCGCGAAGGTAGCCTACACGGATCTAGCCGCTACCAACCCGAAAGGACTGGGCATCGTCGCCGATGTGACCAAGCTAGAATCGATGGAGGAAGCGGCGCGGAAAATCGAAGCCGAACTCGGCCCCGTTTACGGCATCGTCGCTAACGCCGGCATCACGCGGGATAACTTTTTCGCCAAACTCACCCCGGAAGATTGGGACATGGTAATTAATGTCAATTTGAAAGGGGTGAATCACACGATTAAGCCGTTTATCGAGGGAATGTACGAGCGGCAAGCGGGATCGATCGTCTGTATTAGCTCGATTTCGGGCGATCGGGGCAACGCGGGACAGACGAATTACGCGGCCACGAAAGCGGCGGTGATCGGTCTCGTTAAATCCCTAGCCCGCGAGGCCGCCCGCTACAACATCCGCGCCAACGCCATCGCCCCCGGTTTCATCAACACGGAAATGACCCTCGCCATTCCCGAAAAAGTGCGCGATAAAATCACCGCGGAGATTCCTTTCCGTCGTTTCGGCGAACCGGATGATATCGCCTGGGCGACCGCCTATCTTCTCTCCCCCGTCGCCAGTAGTTACGTTTCCGGCGAGGTTTTACGGGTAAACGGAGCGCATCATACTTAATGGGGAGTCAGGAGTCAGGAGTCAGGAGAAAAGAAATCGTGATTGACATTACATCTCGAATCATTTTTCTCTCTCCGGCTTATTGGTGGGTTACGCTTCGCTAACCCACCCTACGATCCCCTCGAAAAATTTATGAATCCTACCGAAAATTTATGACCAGTCAAACACGAATTTGGAATGATATGGCCACGGAATACGTCAAAACTTGGACGGAAACGGGCGCGAAAATGTGGTCGAGTTGGTTCGATATGATGGGCGCGATCCCGACCCCGATGGGCGATATCCGACCGGAATTACACGAGGCCACGAAACGCTATCTCGATAATCGGGATGTGTTGGTGAAATTCCTCCAGTTATCGATCGAGGCGTGGGAGGATATTTTTCCGAAAATTCAAGTGGGGGACGATTGGCAGACCGTGTTAAATAAATACACGGAAACGATGCGCCAACAATTCGACGCGTTCACCAATACCACCGCGAAAACCGGCGAGGATGTCGGTCAACTCTGGAAAATTTATCTCCAACAGGTACAGAAGTTTAATCAACTCTGGCTCGATCCGTTGGGAATGTCGAGCGGGACGATGGCGAAAGCTTTTCTTGGGGATAATACGGCGTTAATCGAGTTTAATAATCTCTATTTTCGCTTCTACGAGGAAACTTTCGGGACTTGGTTACAAGCGCCTTTGTTGGGATTACCGCGGGAGATTAACCGCAAATTAATCGACGGGTTCGAGGCGTGGCGCGCTCTCTATCAAGCCAGTACCAACTATCAGATCCTTCTCGCGGATATTCAGGTTCGCTCTTTTGAAGCGTTGATGAAAAAGTTGGTAGAACTAGCAGAAAAAGGTACTCCTGTCAAGGACTGGCGACAGTTTCAAGACGTGTGGAGCGTGGTAGCCGACGAGGTATTTGAAGCCACTTTCTGTAAACCAGAAAATCTCCAAATTCGCGGTCAATTTATCAATTCCCTGAATAACTATCGCCTCAAACAACAGGAGTTGATGGAGTTGTATTTAAAGGCGATGAATTTACCCCTCCGCAGTGAAGTGGATGAAATTCATAAAACGATTTACGAACTTCGCAAGGAGGTTAAAAGCTTGAAGAAAGCTCTGGCGGAGAAAGAATCGGGAAGTGCGATCGAAAACAATTAAGCGAGTGGGAGATTAGGGAATATGTGGCCATTTTTAACCCAGATGAAACTAGAAGACGCGACGAAAGACTATCGGGAATTTACCGAGAAAACACTGAAGGGATTGGAGAATCTGAAACGGGTTCGGGAAGAAGATATCGAGAGCGGGGTTTCCGAAAAAGAGGCCGTTTATCGCGAGGATAAAATCACGCTCTACCGCTTTAAGCCGGTGGTCGAGAATCCTTTCCCGATCCCGTTGTTGATGGTTTACGCGTTGGTGAACCGTCCTTATATGGTGGATCTCCAGGAGGGTCGATCGCTGGTCGCCAATCTATTAAAATTAGGCTTGGACGTGTATTTAATCGATTGGGGATATCCGACGCGGGCCGATCGATGGTTAACGCTCGATGATTATATCAACGGGTATATCGATAACTGCGTGGATTTTATCCGGAAAAGTCATCACCTCGATAAGATTAATCTTCTCGGGATCTGTCAGGGGGGAACCTTTAGTCTCTGTTACAGTTCCCTACATCCCGATAAGGTTAAAAATATCGTGGTCATGGTCGCGCCGATCGATTTCTACCAGACCGATACCCTATTAAATATGCGCGGGGGATGTACTCTCGGAGCGGAAGCGTTAGACGTGGATCTCATGGTAGAGGCGATGGGAAATGTTCCGGGGGATTATCTCAATATGGAGTTCCTAGAACTGAAACCGTTACAGTTAGGCTATCAGAAATATCTCGATCTTCCCGACATCATGGAAGACGAGGCCAAGTTAGTCAATTTCCTGCGGATGGAAAAATGGATTTTCGATAGTCCCGACCAAGCGGGAGAAGCGTACCGGCAGTTTCTCAAGGATTTCTACCAGCAGAATAAGTTGATTAAAGGCGAAGTTATGTTAGGGGAGAAACGGGTCGATCTCCACAATGTCACGATGCCGATTCTCAATCTCTACGCGGAGAAAGATCACCTCGTTCCCCCACCGTCTTCTTTAGCTTTAGCGAATTATATCGGTACATCGGATTACACGGCCTGTTCTTTCCCGGTGGGACATATCGGGATGTACGTCAGTGGCAAAGTCCAGCGCGATTTACCTCCCACGATCGTCGATTGGTTAAAAGCGCGGGGTTAGTTTTTCTGGAAAGCTATCAGCTTCCCGCTAAAACCTGTAATCGTCTTGTTCCTGTTTTCCCCGAAAGCCGTAGTGCTATCAGACCCTACTAAAAACCTCCTCGCTACTAAAGTCGGGGAGGTTTTTTTTAACCGGATTTATGCGAAATCCGTTGGATTTTTCGCGATAAAATTGATTCTTAGACTTGAGTGATCGAGTCGGGGCAACGAAACCCACGCGAAACTACCGTCCCCTCTCGTCGCCGACCGCGAGATCGGGAAATCGCCCGCGCTCGCCCGGATCGCGGAAGCGATCGATCGGGTAGGAAGGATTAAAAATGCCTACGCGTGGCCCCGCCCGAACACTTTGGATTATTGTAAAAAGGATAGGCTTTAGAAGATAAGACCATGAAAATAGAGAGTTCGGCTTTTGTTTCCGGGGGGTCGATCCCGCCCGAACACACTTGTGACGGGAAGCAGATCTCCCCGCCCCTCTTCTGGAGCGAGAGTCCGGAACGAACCGAGAGTTTCGTCCTGCTCGTGGACGATCCCGACGCGGTGGCGGTGATCGGGAAAACCTTCGATCATTGGGTTCTTTACGATCTACCGGGCGACCTCCGAGAGTTACCGCCCGGACTTTCCACCGCGCCAAAACTAGCGGGCGGGGGAGTTCACGGGATCACGACCCAGGGCACTTACGGTTACTTCGGCCCCTGTCCACCTCCCGGTTCATCGCCGCACCATTATTTTTTCCGGCTATTCGCTCTCGATCGCCGCTTAAATCTAGAACCCGGCCAAACCAAGGCGGAAATTCTTCGAGCGATGGAGGGATACGTTCTCGATCGGGCGGAACTAATCGGTCTGTACGCCCGTTAACCCTTGTTTTCGAGAGACCGTTTACAGACTGTTCTTGACCTCCTCGTTGTCCTAGAAGTGCGGCGAGGAGGTCAACGATCGGCTGTCGATGATCGCGAAAGACGGGGCGCGAGACTCGCACCCCGACAAGATTAAAAATTTTAAAATTATTTACAGCCTTTCTCACTTAGATGAGGTACAGAGATCCCGGTTTGAGGAAGGAGGGAATGTACTTCATCTTTTCGAGAAAGGCGGTCCGCGAATTTACGATTACTTCCCGCGGATTTACTATCACTCCATGATGAAATCGTAGGCTAATTGTAAAAGTCTTAATTCCGTGGCGGGTAAGGTGCGGGCTTGGGTGATGGAAATGAATTCTCCCTCGATCGATCCCGCCGGGGGATCGATGCCGGTAAAACGGGCGAGATAGGTCGGGATCGGGGTTTTCTCCGTTTCGATCGCCGCGAGAAATTCCCGCTCGATCTCTAGGGAACCCTCGGGTAAACCGAAGCGCCGTTCGGCCGGGGAAACGATCGAGCGATCGATCTCGCTGTCGATCTCTTCCGATGACTCGGCTCCCCCCGCGTGTTCCGGCAGACCGTCAAACAGACAGACGGTTCCGTTAACCCGCAGGAATAGGGTTCGGGCGCTACTGGGATGTTTATGATACAAAATCACGCGGCGATCGGACATAATCAAATCTCCCTAAGAGGGTATTTATAAAGTAAAGATAAAAACCGGGGAGGTCGAGGTCGAGGCT